>JAXDJK010000410.1:0-6175 GCA_034665665.1 Acidobacteriota bacterium | reverse complement strand
CGAGTTTGGCTCTGGCATCGTCGCCGAGCGCGTCGGTCATCGCGGTTCGAATGAAGCCCGGCGCGACCGCATTGACCGTCACGCTGCGCGAGCCGATCTCGAGCGCCAACGACTTAGTGAATCCGATGAGCGCAGCCTTCGAGGCTGCGTAGTTCGCCTGTCCGGGATTGCCCATCAGTCCGACGACGGACGAGATGTTGATGACGCGGCCCCAGCGGGCGCGGATCATCTTCTTCACGATCTCCTGGGTGATGTGGAAAGCAGAATCGAGGTTGGTGCGCAGGACGTTGGTCCACGCGTCCGGCTTCATGCGGATGAAGAGGTCGTCCTCGGTGATGCCGGCGTTGTTGACGAGGATGTCGATGGGGCGCTCTTTGAGCAGGGCGGAGATGCGCTCGCGGACGTCGGCGCCGGCGATGTCGAGCTCCACGCCGGTGGCGTTGCCGATCTCACCGGCGATCTGGTTGACGCGATCGACCGAGCGGGCGGCCACGAGGACGTGCGCGCCGGCTTCGCCGAGGCGGCGGGCGATCGCTTCACCGATTCCGCGGGAGGCGCCGGTCACGAGCGCGGTCTTGCCGGTCAGGTCGATCTTCATGCGTTCTGTTTCTCCAGGAAGGATTCGAGCGTTTTCACGTCGGAGACATTGATCAATTCAACGTCGGTGGCGATGCGCTTGATGAGGCCCGTGAGCACGGCGCCGGGGCCGATCTCGACGAAGCGCTTCACTCCCATGGCCACCATGCGCTCCACGGATTCGACCCAGCGCACGGGCGAGGCCACCTGACGGAGCAGGGCGTTGCGCACGGCGGTGGCGGTGCCGATGGGAGAGGCGTCGACATTGGAGATCACCGAATACCAGAGGTCCTTGAGGTTCGCCTCATCGAGCACCGGCCGCAGCCGCTCCTCGGCGGGCTTCATCAGCTCGCAGTGGAACGGTGCGGAGACGGCCAGGGGCATGGCTTTGCGGATGCCGCGTTCCTTCGCAAGAAGAATGGCGCGCTCGATGGCGCCCTTCGTGCCGGCGATGACGATCTGGCCGGGCGCGTTGATGTTGGCGACGGAGACGACTTCGCCCTGCGCGGCGTCGTCGCAGAGGCCGCGGGCCTGCTCGACGGTTGCGCCGATGAGCGCGGCCATGCCGCCGGTGCCGACGGGGACGGCGTCCTGCATGAATTTGCCGCGCAGGTGGACGATCTTCGCCGCTTCAGCCGGCGTCAAACCGCCGACGCTGACGATGGCGCTGTACTCGCCAAGGGAGTGACCGGCCACGAGATCGCGCCGCGTGGCGCCATGCTCTTCCAGGACTGCGTGCAGGGCTGAAGAGACGGCGAGAATGGCCGGCTGGGTGTTCTCGGTGAGCTTGAGCTGCTCCTCGGGACCTTCGAAGCAGAGCTGGGAGATGGAGTAGCCGAGGGCGGCGTCGATCTCGTCGAAAACCCGCCGCGCGACCGGATACTTTTCGGCGAGGTCGCGGCCCATTCCGACCACCTGGCTGCCCTGGCCGGGGAAGACGAATGCGGTGTTGTGCTCCATGAGGGGCGGATTGTAGTCGTAGTAGGCAGTTGGCAGTAGGCAGTAGGCAGTAGGCAGTAGGCAGGGGATGAGGCGGGGGCGGGGTTCTATCCCCTGCCTACTGCCTACTGCGAACTGCCTACCGCTTCTTCCGCCGCCAGCAGGCGCGAGGCGTGCTCGCGGGCGTGGAGCTCGGAGATGGCTTCGCGGATCTTCGTGTCGACGTGGTTGACGGCGAAGTCGCGGGCCACGCGGATGGCGTTCTTGATGGCCTTGGCGTTGGAGCGGCCGTGGCAGACGATGGCGCCGCCGTTGACGCCGAGGAGCGGGGCGCCGCCGTATTCGGAGTAATCGGTGCGCTTCTTCAGGTCGTCGAAGACGCCTTTGGCGAGGAGGGCGCCGAGCTTGCGGGGGATCGAGCGGGTGATGCCCTGCTTGATCAGCTTGGACATCATCTCCCCCAGCGCTTCGGAGGCCTTGAGGACGACGTTGCCGGTGAAGCCGTCGCAGACCACCACGTCGGCGTTGCCGTTGTAGACGTCGCGGCCTTCGGCGTTGCCCATGAAGTTGAGGCCCGTTTCTTTGAGGACGCGGAACGTCTCTTTGGTGAGCTCGTTCCCTTTCCCTTCTTCTTCGCCGATGGAGAGCAGGCCGACGCGCGGGGCTTCGATGCCGAAGACCATCTGCGCGTAGAAGTGGCCCATGACGGCGAACTCGCGGAGGTAGGCGGGCTTGGAGTCGACGTTGGCGCCGACGTCGAGGAGGATGGTGTAGCCCTTGGCGGCCTGGCTGGGGACGATGGCGGCGAGGGCGGGGCGGCTGACGCCTTCGATGGTGCCGAGGACCTTGTAGGCCGAGGTCATGGCCGCGCCGGTGTGACCCGCCGAGACCATGGCGTGGGCGGTGCCGTCCTTGACGAGGTTGGCGCAGACGCGGATGGAGGAGTCGCGCTTGCGGCGCAGCGGCGCGAGCGCGTTGTCGGTCATGTCGACGACCTCACGCGCGTTGTGCACGGTCATGCGGGCGGGGATGCTCCCAGCAGGCCCGTGCAGCGCCTGCAACTGTGCGTGCACGTCTTCCTCCCGGCCGACGAGGATGATCTCGACCGACGGGTACTCCTTGATGGCCAGCAGGGCGCCTTTGATGATTTCGACGGGCGCGTGATCGCCGCCCATCGCGTCGAGCGCGATACGGCAGGAGGCGCGGTTGCGCGGGTCGGTTGCCTGAGGCTCCGCCACCATCATCGAACCGCTCGGACGTCGCCGTCCGAGCAAGCGCAATTTAGAGTGCGTCCTTGACCGCGATCACTTCGCGGCCTTTGTAGAAGCCGCACTTAGGACAAACGCGGTGCGGGAGCTTGGACTCCTGGCAGTTGGGGCAGGTAGAGAGCGACTTCAGCTTGAGGAAGTCGTGCGCGCGGCGCGAGTGCGTTCTGGCTTTGGAATGGCGCCGTTTCGGATTTGGCATCGTAGAGCTCCGTTTCTTTGATTACGCGAGCGGGAAGGGCCCGATCGCTCAGATGTCTTTGTTCTTCTTCAGTTCAGCCGCGATGGACTGGAGGGCGCCCCATCGTTCGTCGACGATCGAGTTGGCGCACTGGCAGTTCTCACGGGTGCGGTTCGCGCCGCAGGTCGGGCACAGCCCGAGGCAGCTCTCGTCGCAGAGGGGTTTCATCGGAAGGGAGAGCTGGATCTGCTCGACCGCCAGGTCGCGCAGGGGGAACGCCCGCTCCGAGTAGAACTCGACGTCGAGCTCTTCCTTTTCGGTGATCTCGACCTCCTCGCCTTCAGCGAGGACCTCGGGACGAGGGCGGAATCTTACGTGAAAGGGCGAAGTGTTGGCAAATGGGCTCGGCTCGAGACAGCGCGAGCAGCTCAGGTCGGCCGTGACGCTGGACGTCCCTTCGGCGATGTATTCGCCCTCGACGTGGCCCGGAGCGACGGTCGCTTCGAGCTCGACCGTGCCTCCGCTCTCCAGCTCGACACGGTCGAGCTCGGACGAGGGGACGTCGAACGTGCCGCGGTAGCTCTGCGGGCCGTGTTCGTCGATCGCGTTGAAATCAATGACGTCGGTCATGGACGAAAACTGCTCAACCCTCAGAGCCCACAGGGTATTTCTGCGGCCGCCCTACTTGCTTGCAATCCGCACGCGCAGCTCTTCGTAGCCGCCGGAGACGGAATCGGCGGCTTCGATGGCCGAGGCTTCGCGGAGGGCGCCGATCCAGCGGCGGAGGTCGCGGACGGAGCGGTGGATGCGGGGGGTGGCGTAGCGGAGGCCCTGGCTGTCGGAGAGGTCTTCGAGCACCGGGACCATGCGCTGGGGGTCCATGCGGAGGGCCCAGCGGTTGGCCGGCCAGGCCGGAGGGACGAACGTATCCTTTATATATAGGCTCATGGATGTCCGGTCGAGGGAGACCAGGGTCTGACCCCCTTGTTCCCGGGTTTCGCCGATGAGGTTGGCGAGCTCCTGCAGGTTGCCGAGGCCTTCGGGGGTGGTGGGGGCGGCGATGACGCCCTTCGGGCGCGGCAGGAGGGTGCCGGTCTCGATGTCGTAGATGGCAATGGACCCGCCACCGTCGAGGAGGCTGGAGACTTTGCTGCCGAAGATGCGGTTGAGATCGCCGACGACCCGCGGCGGCTGGAGGAACCAGGCGGAGAGCATGGCGCCCTGGGGGAAGGAGGCGGGGATGACCACGGCCGGGAGGATGGCGGTGGCGTCGGCGGGCGCGGCAGGACCGCGGGAGGTGATCAGGATCGTCTTTGCGTCGACGGCGATGGTGGAGGCGGTGGGGCGCTGGAGGGGCGGGAAGCCGCCGGAGCTCTGGCGGTCGAGCTGGAGGACCAGCGCGTCGCCGCCTGGCAGTCCCTCGGCGATATTGAGGAGCGGCGCGAGCGCGGCCTCCCCCATCCCGGCATCGACGGTCGGCGACATGATCACGGTCGAGCCGTCCCACCGGACCTCGGGGCCGCCGCCTATCATTAATGATAGGCGGACGAAGAATGCACGCACCGGATCGAGCCGGATGGCGTAGCTGGTGACCTTCCCGACCTTCCAGGCCACCACGTCGGCGCGGCCGAGCATCCAGGGGCTGGGGAGGTGCGACTGCTTGTCGGTCCACTGCTCGATCGGTCCGCGGGTGACGGGGTTGGCGAGCAGTTCCGCGTGCAGGGCGGCGGCGGTGGGGATGAGCGCGAAGGCTTCGGCCGAAGCGGGAACGCGGGCCAGGAGCGTGCGGTGCGAAGCACGCAGCGGAAAGCGCACCCCGGCTGCGGTTTTGGGCGTGGTCGCGGCGAGATAGACGACCAGGCCGGCCGCGATCAACCCGAGAACCACGAGTATCAGAATGACTCTGCGCACCTGCTAGTATCCGCGTCCGATGTCGCTACTCCCGACCGTCGGCGTCGTTTATCACACTCTGCGCCACGCCCTCTACGATTCGTTGCGGCGCAGCTGGCGCTCGGCCGCGCATCGCGAGCGGAAGCTGCGCATCGGCGTGGACATCCGGCCGTTCTACGAACCGCTGACGGGTGTGGGCTGGTATCTCTACTTCCTGCTGCACGAGCTGGCCAAGCACGACGATGTCGAGCTGTATCTGTTCGGCGACGCACGGGTGACGGAGCACGGGCCGCGGCTGCATGCGGACATCCCGGCGAACGCGCACCTCTGCACGTTCGATCTGTCGGACCAGCGCATCGGGAGGTTCGACCGCCCGGTGACGGCGGGGGCGTACGTGGCGTGGATGGCGCTGCTGCGGTGCGATGTGTACTTTGGGGCGAACTACTTCCTCCCCCGCCTGCATTCGGCGGTGGCGCGGCGGCGGGTGATCACGATCCACGACCTGACGTACAAGCGTTTTCCGGAGCTGCTGCAGAAGGAGACGCTGGAGAACCTGGAGCGGCAGATGGCGCGGGAGATCGCGCTGGCGGACGCGGTGGTGTGCGTGTCGCGGAGCACGCGCGACGATCTGCTGCGGTATTACCCGATCGATCCATCGCGTGCCGTTGCGATTCACTCGGGCCTGGGGACGCTGCCCGCGCCCGAGGCGGTGGCCGGCCTGCCGTCGCGGTATGTGCTGTTCGTGAGCACGGTGGAGCCGCGGAAGAATCTGGGCGTGCTGCTGGATGCGTTCGAGCGGCTGCGGGATTCCGGGGAGTACGAGGGATCGCTGGTGGTGGTGGGGAAGATCGGGTGGAAGTCCGAAGCCATCGCCGTGCGCTTGCGCGGCCGCCGGATCCTGCACCTCGATTACCTGCCGGCCTCGCAGCTGGCCACGGTGTACCGGCAGGCGGAGGTGTTCGTCTTTCCGTCGATCTACGAGGGCTTCGGATTTCCCCTGCTGGAGGCGATGGCGCACGGGGTGCCGTCGATCGCGGCGCGATCGTCCTCCCTGCCGGAGGTGGGCGGCGACGCGGCGCTGTATTTCGCGCCGTCGGATGTGGCCGAGTTGGAGGCGCAGTTGCGTCGCGTGCTCGGGGACGCCGGGTTGCGCGCGGAGCTGGTGACACGCGGGCGGGCGCGGGCGGCGGAGTTCCGCTGGGACGTGGCCGCGGAGGAAACGCTAAGGGTGCTGAGGCGGGCCGCGGAGTAACCCCCAAAGGTCGCAACGTATACGCGAAGCGTTTGGAGTGCTGTGGCCCGAGCCACAGCTTTTGTACAGCCA
>JAXDJK010000409.1:0-6957 GCA_034665665.1 Acidobacteriota bacterium | reverse complement strand
ATGAAAACGATCCTGAAGCAGCCGTTCGGACACGTGCTGCTGGCCATCGTGGCCCTCGGCCTCGTCGGCTATGCGTTGTGGCGTTTCGTGGCCGGCTTCAACGACAGCGAGCGGCGCGGGCGCGATGCGAAGGGGCTGGCGCTGCGGGCCGGCAGCATCTTCCGCGGAATCTTCTACACCGGTTTCGGCATCGAGGTGGCGCGCATGGCACTGCGTGCGGGCGGTGGCGGCTCGGGTGGCGACGCGAAGACGAAGCACTGGACGGGGGAGCTGCTGAACAAGCCGTTCGGACGCTGGATCCTCGGCCTCGCCGGCTTGATCGTGGTCGGCTACGGCATCTACCAGGTGGCCAACGCCTGGCGGGCGAAGCTGAGCAAGCAGCTGCGGCTCGGTCCGATGCAGGCTTCCATGCGGCGCAACATCATCGGCATCTCCCGCTTCGGCATCGGTGCGCGCGGGGTGGTCTTCATCGTCATCGGCGCGTCGCTGGTGATCGCTGCATACCACCACAACGCGGGGGAGGCGCGCGGCACGGCAGGTGCGTTGCAGATGCTGGCCGATCCATTCGGCGGACTGCTGCTCGTGCCAATCGGCCTCGGCGTCGCCGCGTACGGCATCTACGGGTGGATCAATGCCCGGTATCGCATCATCGACGCATGAAGTGTGACGCCTGACCGTTCCGTAGTTTCCACTGGCATCGAAAAACTTACGATTTCCGGCCAAAATACGCAAAAAACGAGTTGCGTCGCTCCCCGGACACCGCTACATTGCACGCCGTCCGCACCGGACCAAATCGCGAAAGGAGACACAACCCACACATGGCAGCTGGCCCAATGACCAAGTCGCAGTTGATCAACTACATTGCCGAAGAAACCGAGGTGCCGCGCAAGACGGCACAGGCGATGCTCCAGGCCCTGAGCGAAGTCGCCTACAAGGAAGCGAAGAAGGGCTTCACCTTCCCGGGACTCGGCAAGCTCGTCCTCGTCCAGCGGAAGGCTCGCACCGGCCGCAACCCGATGACCGGCGCCGCAATCAAGATTCCGGCGAAGAAGGTCCTCAAGTTCCGCATCGCCAAGGCCGCCAAGGACGCAATCCTCGGCTCCAAGAAGTAAGCTCGCCCCGCCCGCGCGCTGGTGGAGGACAGGCACTCGCTGCCTGTCCTCGCACATCAGGAGGTCAATTGCCACACCGCTACCCGCAGGAAGCAACGCTCCGCGACGGCCGGCGCGTGTTGCTCCGTCCTTTCTCCGAGAAGGACGTCGACGCGCTCTACGACTTTTTCCACCGCATGCCGGCCGAGTACCGCCGCTTCGCGTGGGACAACCTCGATAACCGTGCCCTCATCGAAGCATGGGGACGCGACATCGATTACGGGAAGGTCTTCCCGCTCATCGCTTTCGACGGCCACCACATCGTGGCCGACGCCACGCTGCACGTGCGCAAAGGCGGACCGCTCCGCCTGGTGGGCCGCATCAAGTGGATGCTCGACCCCGCCTTCCGCGGCGCGGGCCTCGGCACGATGCTGGTGAATCATCTGGTCACCATCGCCCGCGAGCGCGGCCTGCGCCACGTGAACTCGATGCTGATCTCCGATCTCGAAGCGGACGCCGTGCAGACCCTCACGGGCCTCGGTTTCACGTCGTACCTCACACCCGGCTACGGCACCGATCCCGACGGCAATCAGCACGACATGACCAAGCTCGTGCTGAAGCTGTGATGGAAGCAGTTGGCGGTTGTCAGTTGGCGGTTGGCGGGTAAGGCCGCAAGACTCGCCGTCTCTCCCGACAACCGCCAACCGACAACCGCCAACTGATTTAACGCGCTCTCCCGTACTGCACCGGCCACGCGAGCTCGTCCCCGAGCTCGCGGGCCGCGTGGAGGGCAAAGTAGGGATCGCGCAGGAACTGGCGGGCCAGGAGCACGGCGTCGGCATCGCCGCCGTGCAGGATGCCCTCGGCCTGCTGGGCGCTGGTGATCAGTCCGACGGCGCCGGTGGCGATGCCGGCTTCGTTGCGCACCGCCCGCGCGAACGGCACCTGGTAGCCGGGGCTGACTTCGATCTTCGCGTACGCAACGAGGCCGCCGCTGGAGCAGTCGATCAGATCGACGCCGAGGGCCTTCAGCCGCTTCGCCAGCTCGATGGATTGCGCGAGATCCCAACCGCCCTCGGCCCAATCGGTAGCGGAGATGCGTACGAAGAGCGGCAGCTCGTCCGGCAGGATCTTGCGTACGGCCTCGGCCACGCGCAGGGTGAGGCGCATGCGGTTCTCGAGCGACCCGCCGTATTCGTCCTCGCGGGAGTTGGAGAGCGGGGAGAGGAACTCGTGCAGCAGGTAACCATGCGCGGCGTGAATCTCGATCGTGCGGAAGCCGGCTTGTAGCGCCAGCTTCGTGGCGTACACGAACTGTTCGACCAACTCGTCGAGCTCCGCGACGGTCATGGCGTGCGGCACGGGCCAGCCCTCGGCGAAGGGGATCGCACTCGGTGCCACGGGCGTCCACGAATGCGGCCCTTCCAGGATCGGCTTCCCGCCGCGCCACGGCACCTCGGTAGACGCCTTCCGTCCCGCATGCGCGAGCTGAATCCCGGCAATCGATCCCTGGCTGTGGATGAACGCCACGATCGGCGCAAACGCCTGCGCGTGTGCCTCCGACCAGATCCCGCTATCCCAGAACGTGATCCGCCCCGCCGGCGTCACCGCGCTCGCCTCCACCATCACCAGCCCCGCGCGACCCACCGCCCGTGTGCCGAGATGTACGCGATGCCAGTCGGTGGGCAGGCCATCCTCCGAGGAGTACTGGCACATGGGCGAGACCCACAGTCGATTCGGGAAGGTGACGCCGCGGAGGGTGTAGGGGGAGAAGAGCTTGGACATGGCGGGGGATCATATGGCGGTCGGTATTCGCGTGTCGTGACGGACGGGGGGCCTCCCGGCGGGAATGGTGAATGTTGAATGGTGAATGTTGAATGTTGAATTCGGCTCCGGCTTCTGCCCCCGGTCATTCAACATTCAACATTGAGCATTCAACATTCACCATTCCCGCCGGGAGGCCCCCCGTCGTCAACCCGCCCCTCACCCCAACGCCTGCGCCCGAGCGTCCCACCCATCCGCCCGCGGATCGCCCACCGTGCGGAGCGCGCCGGCGGCCAGGTGGATGGCGCGGACGTCGTCCGGCTTGCGCTCCAGGTGCTGTTCGCAGAGCGCAACCGTACGCGCGGCGGCGGCGCGGGCGTCTTGCGCGCGGCCGAGCTCCTGGTACACCTGAGCGAGGAGCGCGGGCGTGTGGTAATCGCTCGGCTGGAGCTGCCAGGCCTGCTCGAAGTGCTCGGCGGCCTCGTCCAGCTTTCCTTCCACCATGCGCAGGCGGCCGTAGCGATAGTGGGCGTCGAACGACCGGCCGCTCAGCGACAGCGCCAGCTCCAGCTCCGCCGCGGCGTCGCCCGTGCGGTTCGATAGCGTGAGCACGTGGCCGCGGCAGACATGCGTCTCTGCCAGGTTCGGAGCCAGCTCCACGGCCCGTTCACTGGCTGCTTCGGCGCGGCGGCGCAGCGACTCCTCGCCCGTCTCCACGTACAGCTCTGCCAGCGCATCGGCCAGGCCCGCGTAGGCCGGCGCGTACTCCGGATCGAACTCGACCGCGATCTCGAACATCCCCACGGAGGCATCGACGCTCCGGCGCGTCAACTGCCCGAGGTACGTGCGGCCCTTCAGATAGAACTCGTAGGCGTCCAGACCCACCGGCGTCGACTTCATCGCCCGGCGATTGCGGTCGCTCAGCACGCCCAGGAGCGCGCGGGCCGTGTTCGTGGCGATCTCCTCCTGCAGCGCGAAGATGTCGCCCACGGTGCGGTCGTACTTTTCGCTCCAGAGGTGATGGCCGGTGGCCACGTCCACCACGTGCACGGTAATGCGCAGCCGGTCCTCCGACTTGCGCACGCTGCCGCGCAGCACGTGCTGCACGCCCAGGCGCTCACCGAGGACGCGCATGTCATCGTCCGCGCGGAAATCGAAGGCCGTGGCCCGCGAGATCACCTGCAGCTCCTCGAGGCGCGTGAGCGCGTTGATCAGCTCCTCGGCGATGCCGTCGCAGAAGTAGCCCTGATCGCGCGCCGGGCTGAGGTCCGTGAACGGCAGCACCGCGATCGAGCGGCGGGACGACACCACCACCGGGCGCGGCGGGGCCACGGGGGCAACCACGGGAAGGTCGGCGTCCACATCGCCGACGAAGCGCAGGCCGCGGCCGTAGACGGTCTTGAGCCAGCGCGGATCGGCAGGGGAATCGCCGAGGGCCCGGCGGGCGTCGCGGATCGTCGAGGTCAGCGCCGACTCCGACACGATCGTGCCCTGCCAGATCGTATCGAGCAGCTCCTCCTTCGGCACCACCCGCTCGCGCTGCGCGATCAGGTAGTTCAGCAGTTCCAGCACGCGAGGTTCCGTCTTCACCACTTCGCCGTCCCGACGCAGCTCGTAGCGGTCGAGATCGAGCTGAAACTCCCCGAAACGGAACATTGCTGAAGGATTCCTCACGCTTTCACCAGATTCTCTCCCGGATTCACCGGAAGGCGCGACCTACATTCGATGAAAACGGTTTCACGGAGGTCTTCCGCATGTGCGCTGTCGAAGAATTGATCGATTCTGGCCCCCTCGTCGGCGCTGCCTTCATTGAAGCTACGCTCGCGCTGATGCCCGGAATCCGGCAGAAGCTCGAGCGCGGCGCGGTCGTCCTCGACGCCGGCTGCGGACGCGGGCACGTGCTGAACGTCATGGCCCGGATGTTTCCGCGCTCCGTCTTCCGCGGGTACGACCTCTCGCCGGAGGCGATCGCCGCGGCGCGCGAGCTGGCGGACGACCGCGGCGTCCGCAATGTCGATTTTGACGTGGTGGACGTACGCAACCTGCGGGATGAGCTCGAGGAGTACGACCTCATCACGGCCTTCGACGCCATCCACGGCCAGATCTCGCCCTCGCTCGTGCTGGCGAACCTGGCTCGCTCGCTGAAAGTCGGCGGCGTCTTCCTCATGCAGGAGATGTGGGGACAGGAGCGCGCGCGCCAGCTGCTGACGGCGGCCGGGTTCACGCGTCTCCGCTTCGAGCGCCTCGCTGCCGATCCGCTCAACTATTACTGCGTCGCAACGCTCGTATGAGTGTAGGGCCGTCGTTCGGTGCGAGCGCGCGGCCGGTGCCGTACTATCGTCCGCTGATCATGTTGCGCAAGGCCACGGAACGGGACCTGCCGGACATCGAGCGGGTGATGCGCGCCTCGCTCGGGACCCTCGGCAACGCGTATTACGACGCGCGGCAGGTGGCCAGCGCGATGACGTGGATCGCCCGGCCCGATCCGCAGATCGTCGAAGACAGGACGTACTTTGTAATCGAGCAGGATGGCCGGATCGTAGCCTGCGGCGGCTGGAGCCGGCGCGGAAAGCTGTACGCCGGCAGCGCCGCCGGACCGGGTGAAGGGCGGCTGCTCGATCCCTCCAAAGATGCCGCGCGGGTGCGGGCCATGTTCGTCGACCCCCGCTACGCACGGCGCGGCCTGGGCCGGGCCATCCTCGACGCGTGTGAAGCCGAGGCGCGGCTGGCCGGTTTCCGCAGCATCGAGCTGATGGCCACGCTCAGCGGTGAGGCGCTCTACGCCGCCTGCGGGTACGAGGTCGTCGAGCGCACGGAGATGGTTCTCGAAGATGGGGTAGTGCTCGGCGGGGCAAAGATGGCGAAAATGCTCGCATGAGATTGCGACAGATCGTCCTCGTCACCCTCCTCCTCGCCCTGACCACGCCGATGTTCGCCAAAACGATGGTGGCCCGCATGTGGCGCGGCCGCACCACTGCCGCGAAAGCGGACGAGTACGAAAAGTACCTCGCCACCGGCGTGGCCAAACTGCGCGCCACCCCCGGCAACATCCGCGTGGAGACCCTCCGCCGCGATGAAGGCAAGACCACGGAGTTCATCGTCATCTCCTACTGGCCCTCGCGCAAAGAGATCCACGCCTACGCCGGCAAGGACATCGAGAAGGTGCACCACCTCCCGCGCGACAAGGAGTTCCTCATCAATCCCGAGGAGTACGTGCGCCACTACGACGTGAAGACGGAGGATTGATCGAAACGGTTGGCGGTTGGCAGTTGTCGGTTGGCGGGAGAGACGGCGAGTCTTGCGGCCTTAACCGCCAACCGCCAACCGTCAACTGTCAACCGGCTTGCGCAGCTTCCTGACGAGCGCCAGCAGGAGCGAGGCTTCGCGCGTGGTGAGCGTGGCGCGGGCGGCGATGGCCTGGAGCTCGGCGCACATCCGTTCCGGGCTGTAGCTGCCGAAGTAATCGACGGCATCGAGCAGGACCCGCGTCTCGCGGTGGAGGTGCTGCACGAGCTGGTTTGCGGCGGGGTCGCGATCGGCGGCGCGTGGGCGGAGGCCTTTGCCGAGCTCGTAGCAGAAGATGGCCACCGACTGCGCGAGGTTCATGGTCGGGAACTCCGGCCAGGTGGGGATCGAGGCGGTGCGCTGGCAGAGCATCACCTCGGCGCCGCTGAGGCCCCACTTTTCGCGGCCGAAGACGATGGCCAGGCGGTGCTCATCCGAGAGCGTTTCTTCCGCCAGCCGGGCCACCTCATGCGGTGTCAGCTGCTCGAGCACCTGTCGTCCGCGCACGGCGGTCGTGGCCACGGCCAGGTGGCAATCCACCAGCGCCTCTTCCAGCGTGGCCACGCGCGTGGCGTTCTGCAGCACGTCCGCCGCACCGACGGCCCACCAGCCGGAGACGTCGTCCGTGCGCGGGTCCTTGCTGCCGGTGATCCAGAGGTCGGTGAAGCCGAAGTTCTTCATGGCCCGCGCGGCAGCGCCGACGTTGCCGGCTTCGAGCGGCTCGACCATCACGATGCGGATGTGCATGCGGGACGAGTTTATCGGTTTAGCCTGTCATCCCGAGCGTCGAGCGAGGGACCTGGGTGGGTGGGGCACG
>JAXDJK010000408.1:0-6257 GCA_034665665.1 Acidobacteriota bacterium | reverse complement strand
TAAGCCACCACCCCGCCATAGGAATGACCGATCAGGCGATAGGGGCCGCTAGGCTGTACGTTCTTCACCGCGCCGATATTGACCCGTGCCGTCTCCTCGACGCTGCTCAACGGTGGTGTCGTGCCGTCGAGGCCGACCGCCTGCAATCCATAGAACGGCTGGTCTTTGCCCAGCGCCCTGCTCAGCGGCTGCAGCCAAAGAACCACGCCCCCGGCTCCCGGGACGCCGAAGATGGGCGGGGCATCACCGCCGGGCTGAATCGGGATCGCAAGCTCGAGTGAGGCCGTCTCGGTCTCGTCACGGGAAAGCAGCTCTGCAAACGCCGCCACGTTCGTGGTCGTGAAGATCACTGCGAGCGAAAGCGATCGCCGAAAGCGGTCGTTGATGCGCGAGATCAATTGCACGCCGGACAGCGAATGCCCGCCCAATTCGAAGAAGTTGTCGTAAATGCCGATTTTCGCCGCCGGCAGTTTCAGGACGTCCGCCCAGATCGCGACGAGCCGCTCCTCCATTGCGTTGCGTGGTGCGACGTACTCCTCCCGCGAGGCCAGTTGCACGTCCATCTGCTCGAGCCGGCGGCGGTCGACTTTGCCGCTGGAATTCAGGGGAATCGTGGCCAGGCTGACGAACGCGACGGGAACCATGTAGTCCGGCAGTGTCCGCAGCAGGTGGATACGAAGCTCATCGGACGGCAGCGCCACGACGGCGTCGGCCGTGGTGCCGGCAGCGCGATAGAACGCGATCAACCGTTTGTTCGCACCTTCACCCTGCGCGACCACCGCGCTGTCCAGAATTCCGTCGGCTTCATTGAGACGGGTCTCGATCTCGCCCAGCTCGATGCGGAAGCCGCGGACTTTGACCTGCGTATCGATTCTGCCCAGATACTGGATGGTGCCGTCGTCCATCCAGCGTGCCCGGTCGCCTGTCCGGTACATGCGCGTACCGGGCTCGAACGGGCTGGCGATGAACCTCTCCTGCGTCAACTCCGGACGATTGAGGTAGCCGCGGGCCAGGCCGTCGCCGGCGATGTACAACTCGCCGGCCATACCGATCGGCTGGAGGCCGTACTGAGAGTCGAGAATGTAAACCTTCGTATTGGCAATCGGCCGGCCGATCGTTTGCGGGCCCTGTTTCTTCCTCAACGCGTACGTCGAATAGGTCGTGTCTTCCGAAGGTCCGTAGAGGTCGTACACTTTCCCGGCCGCGGTCGTGTCGTAGATCTTGTCGACCAGCCGCGTCGACAGCGCCTCTCCGGCGAGGTTGATCGCCTTCACGGAGTCGGGAATCGCCCCCAGCCTCACCAACTCCTCCATTGCAGAAGGAACGGTGTTGATCAGAGTGACCGCCTCCCGATTCCGGAGATTGACCAGCCCGAGGGCGTTCGGCACCAGGAAGACGGTCCCGCCGCTGGCCAGCGTGACAAAGATCTCGAAGACGGACAGATCGAAGCAGATGGACGTCGACGCCAGCACACCCGACAGCTCTTCCGGACTGTAGACGTCGCGCGCCCACTGGACGAGCGTCACCGGACTGTGATGTTCGATGGCCACACCCTTGGGCCGGCCGGTGGAGCCGGAGGTGTAGATCAGATAGGCCAGACGGTCCGGCGTGACCTGTTGCTCCAGCGTTACGCCGGCCGCATCCAAGCCTCCGGTACGGGCTCTGATCTCCGCTGCATCGCCGTCCATGGCCACGAGCTTCGTATCAGCCCTGGCGAACGCACGCAGCTTCTCACGGAGCGATTCCTGCGTCAGCACGATGGCCGCCCCGCTGTCCTCCAGCATGAACGCCAGGCGCTCCTCCGGATACGCGGGATCGAGCGCGACATACGCTCCGCCCGCCTGCAGGATCGCCAGCATTCCGACCACCATGTCTGCCGATCTCTCCATAAAGAGACCAACCAAGCCGTCCGGCCGGACTCCTTCGGATTGCAGGTACCGCGCGAGATCGCGGCTTCGGTCATGGAGGTCTTGATACGTCAGCCGCTCGTCGCCGCAGATCACGGCGGCGTCAGACGAATGGCGCGCGACCTGTTCGACGAACAGGTCATGCAGACACTTGTCTTTCGCGTAGTCGGCATCCGTCGCGTTGTATTCGACGAGCAGCCGCTCCTTCTCCGCCTCCGCCATGAAGTTCAGGTCGCGAATTCTGGCGGCCGGGGTGGCCACGACGGCCTGGCACATGAGGGTGAGATGCTCGATCATGCGGGAGATGGTCTCGGGCCTGAACAGCGCGGTGCTGTATTCGATCGCACCGTCCAGCCCTTCCGTCGTCTCATGGAATTCGATGGTGATGTCGTGCTTGGCGACGCCGGTGTCGAGGAAATAGCGCTGCGTCCGCTGATCCAGGGACCCCATATCGGCGCTCTGCAGAATGAACATCTGCTGGTATAGCGGCGAGACCGCCGCATTGCGCGATGGCTGGACCGCATCGACGATTCTCGCGAACGGTGCATCCTGATGCTCGTACGCTTCCAGGCAGGTGGTTTTCACCTTCGACAGGAGCGCGGCGAACGTATCGTCCGCCTCGACCTGCGTGCGCAACGGCAGGGTGTTGACGAACATGCCGATCAACCCCTCGGTCTCGCCGTAGTTGCGGTTGGCGATCGGCGTTCCCAGGCAGATGTCGGACTGTCCCGTGTAGCGATGGAGCAGACCCGTGTACGCCGCCAGCAGAACCATGAAAAGCGTGCTGCCCTGGCGTTCCGCAAGCCGTTTGAGGTCCGCGGTCAATTGCGCGTCGAGTTGGAACAAGCGCGTTGTTCCCTCGATCGCGCGGACGCTCGGAAGCGGATAATCCGTCACCATGTCCAGCACTTGCAGCCCGGCCAGTTTCTCCTGCCAGTAAGCGAGTTGCTGCTCCAGCACCCCTCCTTTGTCGTCCAGTAATTGCCGCTGCCAGATGGCGTAGTCGGCGTACTGGATCGGCAACGGTGCCAGCACCGGTTGGCGGCCGTTGCGGAACGCATCCATGATTTCGCGGATTTCCTGGACGAATACGCCGATCGACCACCCGTCGCTGATGACGTGGTGCATGTTGACCATGACGATGTGCTCGTGCTCGGCGAGCTTGATCACCTGTCCGCGAATGAGCGGTCCGGTTGCCAGGGCAAACGGGATCGCCGCGTCGGCCAGACAGATTTTCATGGAGCGGAGGTCGCGAGTTTCCTTGTCGTCCCCGGAAAGGTCCCACCGCTGGAACCGGAACTCCAGGCGATCGAGGATGAGTCGATGAGTCTGGCCGTCATTGACCGGGAAGATGGTGCGAAGCGTCTCGTGCCGCGCAATGATGAGATTGAATGCGGCATCGAGCTGCTCGAGATCGAGCTCGCCCTCGATGATGAATGCGGCGGGAACGCTGTACAACGTTCCATATCCCGGACCGATCTGGTGCATGAACCAGACGCGTTCTTCGGCGTAGCTGAGCGGAAGCCGGTCATATAGCGACCGGTCGACCGGCACGATCGGCGGGACCTTGGTCTTCTCTGATTTGGCGATGAGCGCACCGATCGCGGCGACGGTGGTGTGCTGAAAAACGCTCTTGAGAGGGAGCTCGACGCCGAAGTGAACGCGAATCTTCGAGATCAACTGAGTGGCCACCAGCGAGTGTCCGCCCAGCTCGAAGAAGTTGTCGTTGACACCGATCTTCTCCGGCTCGCGTTTCAGGACTTCCCCGAACAGACGCGCCAGGGACTCCTCGGCCTGATTGCGCGGCGACACGTACGCTTCGCCCGACGCGATCATCGCATCCATGTTCATCAGCGTCCGGCGGTCCACCTTTCCGTTCGGATGCAGCGGAATGGCCGCGAGACTGACGAACGCCGCCGGAACCATGTGGTCCGGAAGGGTCTGCTGCAGGTGAGCCCGGAGCTCGCCGGCCGGCAGCACGACGCTCTGATCGGCCGTGGTCTCCTTCGCACGATAGAAGGCCACGAGCTGTCTGTCGGCGCCTTCACCCTGTGCCACGACCGCGCAATCCTGCACGGAGGGGTGCTCGCTGAGCCGCACCTCGATCTCGCCGATCTCGATGCGGAACCCGCGGATCTTGACCTGCGTGTCGATCCGGCCGAGGTATTGAAGCGTACCGTCTTCATTCCAGCGTGCCCGGTCGCCCGTTCTGTACATCCGCTTCCCCGGCTCGAAGGGATTGGCGACGAACTTCTCCTGCGTCAGCTCGGGACGATTGAGATACCCGCGCGCCAGGCCATCGCCGGCGATGTACAGCTCGCCCGGGACGCCGATCGGCTGGATCTGCTGCCTGGCGTCGAGAATGTAGACCTGCGTATTGGCGACCGGCCGGCCGATGGTCTGCGGTCCGTTCTTTCTCCGCAACGTGTACGTCGAGTAGGTCGTATCTTCCGACGGGCCATAGAGGTCGTAGACCTTCCCGACCGTGCTGCTTTCGTAAATTTTGTCCACGAGACGCGTCGAGAGCGGCTCGCCGGCCAGGTTGATCGTGAGCACCGGCTTGGGGATCGCGCCCATGCGCACCAGCTCCTCCATCGCGGAGGGAACCGTGTTGATCAACGTCACCGAGTCGCGGTGCGGACTGTCCGCCAGTGCCAGCGCGTTCTGCACGAGGATGATCGTTCCGCCGCTGGCGAGCGTCACGAACATCTCGTAGACCGAGAGGTCGAAACAGATCGACGTCGAGGCCAGCACGCCGGACAGCTCTTCGTTGCTGTAGACCTCGCGCGCCCAGTGGACGAGCGTGACCGGGCTGTGATGTTCGATGGCCACGCCTTTCGGCTTCCCGGTAGAGCCGGAGGTGTAGATCACATGCGACAGATGATGCGGCCGGACCAGTTCGTCGAACGGAACGCCCTTCGCCTTCAGTTCGGCGACGCATTCGCGGATCTCGGCCTGCTGCCCGTCGACGGCCACGACCAGGGTCTCGGACTTGACCAGCCCGCGCACCATATCCCGCAGGTTCTGCTGCGTCAGCACGACCATGGCCTGGCTGTCTTCGAGCGTGAACGCCAGGCGATCCTCCGGGTAGTCGGGATCGAGCGGCACGTAGGCGCCGCCGGCCATGAGCGTACCGAGAATGGCCACGAGCATGTCCAGCGACCGCTGCATGCAGACGCCGACGAACGTGTCGGGCTTCACACCGAGCGTCTGGAGATAACGGGCAAGATCGTGGCTGCGGTCGTGGAGCTGCTGATACGTCAACTGCTCGTTCCCGCACACCGCCGCCACATCGTTCGCGTGCGTCGCGACCTGTGCGATGACGAGCTGGTGAAGGCACTGATCCGCCGGGTAGGCCGCACGCGTGTCGTTGAAGTCGACCATCACCCGCTTGCGCTCTGCCGCGGAGACGATCGAATAGTCGTCCAGCGGCCGATGAGTGTCCTCGCTGAGTCCCTGCAGAACCGCGCAGTAGCTGTCGAAGAGGCGGCCGATCAACTGCTCCGAGTAAAGGTCCGGGTTGTATTTCACCTTGACGCTGAAGTTCGCCCCTTCCTCGTAGACCTCCAGGCCGAGATCGGATTCCCCTTCCTGGGCAATCTCGCCGAGGATCGTCGCGTCCAGCGTCTGTCGCTGCATCAACGGCGCGAACGCCTCGTAATTGATGAAGTTCTGGTAGGCGTACGTGACCTGAAATACCGGGTTCTTGCGGATTTCCCTGATTTGCAGCGACTCCATCATCCGGGGGAATGGATAGACCGAGTGGAAAAGGCCGTCCAGCATCGTCGCCTGCACGCGACGGAGAAAGTCGCTCGCCGTCAGCGCGCCGTCACAACGCGTACGGAGCGGAATCATGTTGATGAAGTAGCCGACGTCGTTGGCGAACTTCTGCTGCACGCGCCCTTTGACCGGCATGCCGATGATGATGTCGTCCTGCTCGGCGTACTTGCGCAACACCATCTGCAGCACCGCCAGGAAAATCCCGGACGCCGGAAGCGTGTGCGCGCGGCTGAATTCGCGAACCCAGCGGCCGAGCTCTTCAGGGATGCCGGCGCTGAACGTTTTCCCTGCGAAACTCGCCGAGGCGACGCCGTGCGCGTCCGGCAGCAGCTCGAACACCGGGAGGTCGCCTTCCAACTGCTTGCGCCAGTACGTCGCGTGCGCCGTCCCTTCCGGTGAAGCCAGCATCGCCTCTTCCCAGGCGACGAATTCCTGATAGCCCGGCAGGTCGCGCGACAGGCGAGCCGGCTTCCCTTCCGAAAGCTGCTGATAGAAGTCGAGCAGCGATTTCAGGATCATCACCACGGACGTGCCGTCGAACACGAGGTGGTGGAAGGTGATTAGCACCAC
>JAXDJK010000407.1:0-11473 GCA_034665665.1 Acidobacteriota bacterium | reverse complement strand
GGCGGGTGGCGTCCTTCCAGCCAGCGAAGTCGAACAGAAAAAAGAAGCCTACGAGCTGGCCCGGGTCGCGCTGACCAAGGCGCAGCAGGACCGTGAGCTCACCCGGCGCGGGCGCCTCTCCAGCAGCGGGCAGGAATCCGTCGTCCGCGCCAACGCCGCCGGCACCATCCTCAGCCGCACCGTCAACCCGGGCGACCCCATCGTCCCCCTCACCTCCTACCAGCCGGGCACCGAGATGGCCACCATTGCCGACATGTCCGACCTCATCTTCAAAGGTACGGTCGACGAGATCGACGTCGGCAAACTCTCCGCCGGCATGATCGCCCGCATCAAAGTCGGCGCGCTGCCCACCGACGTCGTCACCGGCAAAGTCCAGCGCATTGCCCCCCAGGCCCAGCAGAAAGAAGGAGCGACCCTCTTCGACGTCGAGATCGAGCTCGAACCGAACCAGAAGATCACCCTCCGCGCCGGCTACTCCGCCAACGCCGACGTGATCATCCGCGAGAAGAAAGACGTGCTGGTCCTCCCCGAGCGCCTGGTCTCGTTCGAAGACGGCGGCAAGAAAGCCCTCGTCGAGCTCCCCCAGGCCGACCCCAAAGCCGACCCGAAGAAAGTCGAGATCAAGACCGGCATCTCCGACGGCCTGAACATCGAGATCCTCTCCGGCCTGAAGAAGGGCGAGAAGGTCGTGGAGCGCCCGCCGAAGGAGATCTCGTAGGACGAGTTGGCGGTTGACGGTTGGCGGTTGGCGGTTAGAACCCGGCCCGCCACGACCGCGAGCGACAATCTCGCCGCCTCTCCCGCCAACCGACAACCGACAACTGTCTTATGGTTACCTTCAAAGACGTCTTCAAACAGCTCTTCCGCGACGTGCGCACCGAGAAACTGCGCACGTTCCTGACGGTGTTCGGCATCGTCTGGGGGACCGTGGCCATCAGCCTGATGCTCGCCTTCGGGACGGGGCTGCACAAGCGGCTGATCGAGAACACGGCCGGCCTCGGCGATCGCATCGTCATCGCCTGGCCCGGCCTCACCTCCATCCCTTACGAAGGACTGGGCAAGGGCCGGCGGCTGCGCATCACCGAAGAAGACATCGCCGCCATCCGCAGCCAGGTCGAGGGGCTCAAGAGCATCTCGGGCGAGTACCAGACCAACATGCGTCTCGACTACGGTACCAAGACCATGTCGATCGACATGTCGGGCGTCACCGCGGAATTCGGCGGCATGCGCAACCTCATCCCGCAGATGGGCGGGCGCTTCATCAATCCCATCGACGACAACGCCCAGCGCCGGGTGATCTTCCTCGGCGACCAGTTGGCCACCAACGTCTTCGGCACGACCGATCCGATCGGAAAGGTCGTCCTCGTCAACCAGTCGCCCTTCCAGGTCGTCGGCGTCCTGGTGAAGAAGTCGCAGGACTCCAGCTACAGCGGCCGCGATAACGAGAAGGCCTTCATCCCCTCCTCGACCTTCCGGGCCCTGAGCGGCGACAAGTACGTCGACAACATGGTCTTCCAGGGCGAGACCGCCAAGGACTCCAAGGCGCTCATCGAGCGCATCCGGGCCGCCTTCGGCCACCGCCTCCGCTTCGACGCCAAAGACAAGGAAGCGATGTCGATGTGGGACACCACCGAGCAGTTTCAGTTCTTCGACATCTTCATGCTCGCCTTCAACGCCTTCCTCGGCCTGATCGGCGTGCTGACCCTCATCGTCGGCGGCATCGGCGTATCCAACATCATGAACGTGGTGGTCGAGGAGCGCACCCGGGAGATCGGGATCAAGATGGCCCTCGGCGCGAAGCAGCGCTACGTGCTCGGCCAGTTCCTCCTGGAGACTCTGCTCGTCACCGGCGCGGGCGGCCTGATCGGTTTTGCGATCTCCCTCGGCGTCTGCGCAATTTTCCCGGCGCAGTTGAACGAGTATGTCGGCCAGCCGGTAGTCTCGCCGGTGGTGGCGCTCTTCACTACCGTAGCCCTTGGCCTGGTCGGCCTCGTGGCCGGCTACTTCCCCGCCCGCGAAGCCTCGCGCCTCGACCCTGTCGTGGCCATGAAACTCTGAACGGAGAGGACGCATATGAAAGGCGATTTCCACGTCATCCTCTCCCTCTTCTCCAGCTCGAGCCAGCTCCAGCGCAAGCGCGCCTTCCTCACGATCGCCTCGATCGCCTGGGGCACCGTGGCCATCCTGCTGCTGCTGGCGTTCGGGGAAGGGCTGAAGCGGCAGATGGACAAGAACCGCCGCTCCACCGGCGAGAACCTCGCGGTGATGTGGCCCGGCGAGACCAGCAAAGCCTGGCAGGGCATGCCTCCGGGCCGGCCGATCCGGCCGCGCATCGACGACGTGGACCTGCTCCGCGCGCAGATGCCGGAGCTGAAGAGCGTTCACGGCGAGCTGACCTCGTGGCGTACGGCGCTGCAGTGGGAGCGGAAGGTCGTGAACGGCCGGGTCATCGGCGCGCAGCGTTCGTACGGCGAGAGCCGCGTGCACTATCCGGTGGCCGGCGGACGCTGGATCAACGCCCAGGACGAGGAGCAGCGCCGCCGCGTGATCTTCCTCGGCGATGAACTGGCCAAAGACATCTTCGGCGACACCGATCCGGTCGGGAAGACGGTGCTGGTCAACAACGCGCCGTACGCCGTGATCGGGGTGATGCAGAAGAAGACGCAGATGGGCGTCTACGGCGGCCCCGACGCCAGCCACGCCGTGATCCCCTACACCACCTGGCGCGCGCAGTTCGGACGCGACAAGGTGAACGTGCTGGTCATCGAGACCCACAAGGCGGACGAGATGGTCGGCGCGATCAAGCGCGTCAACCAGATCCTCGGCAAAAAGTACGGCTACGACCCCACCGACGACCGCGCCTTCGGCACCTGGGACATGGTCAAAACATCGAAGCAGACCTACATGTTGCTGGTGGGCATCCAGATGTTTCTCGGCATCGTCGGCGCGCTCACGCTGATCATCGGCGGCGTCGGCGTGGCCAACATCATGTACGCCGTGGTGAAGGAGCGGACCCGCGAGATCGGCGTGAAGATGGCCCTCGGCGCGAAGCAGCGCTGGATCATCTGGCCCTTCGTGATGGAGGGCGTGGTCTATACGCTCATCGGCGGTGCGCTCGGCATCTGCATCGCCACGCTGGTGGTGGCCGCGGCCACCTACCTGCCGGTGGAGAGCAACAAGGTCATGTCGTTTCTCGGCCGGCCGACGCTCTCGCCGCAGATCGGCGTGGCCACCTCGGCCATCCTCGGCATCATCGGCCTGCTGGCCGGCTACTTCCCCGCCCGCCGCGCGGCCCGGGTCGATCCCGCCGCGACGCTGCGCTACGAGTAAACGGAGAACGTATGAACACGAACGAGACGATCATCCGGATGGACGACATCCGCAAGGTTTACGACACCGGCAAGATCAAGGTCGAAGCGCTCAAGGGCATCGACCTGAACGTCTTCGCCGGTGAGATGGTGGCCATCGTCGGCCCCTCGGGCTCCGGCAAGTCGACCCTGATGAATCTCATCGGCTGCCTCGACACCGCCAGCTCCGGCATCTACGAGCTGGGCGGCGAGAACGTCGGTAACGTCACCCGCGACCAGCTGGCCGAGATCCGCAATCGCCGCGTCGGCTTCGTCTTCCAGGCCTTCAACCTCCTCCCGCACATCACCGCGGCGGAGAACGTGGAGCTGCCGATGCTCTTCGGCGGCATCGAGCCGAAGGAGCGCCACCGCCGCGCCGCCGAGCTCCTCGACCGCGTCGGCCTCGGCGACCGCCTCGACCACAAGCCCACCGAGCTCTCCGGCGGCCAGATGCAGCGCGTGGCCATCGCCCGCGCGCTGGCCATGAACCCCGACATCGTCCTCGCGGACGAGCCCACCGGCAACCTCGACTCCACCTCCGGCAGCGACATCATGTCCATCTTCACCGACCTCTGGAAAGCCGGTCGGACGCTCGTGATCATCACCCACGACCCCGCCCTGGCCCGCCGCGCCAGCCGCGTGGTGGAGATCAAGGACGGCCGCATCACCAGCGACCAACGGAACAATCTCAGCCCGGATCTCGTCGAAGCCACCGCGTAAGCGCCTACGACGGTTTCGAGTCTGAGCACCGTCATCCAGCAGCAGCATCCCGAGCGCCGCGCCGCCGAGACGGCCGCGCACCTGCTGGCGAGACGCCAGCGCTCCGGACGCTCCGCATCTAACCGATTTTCGGTTTGCTCACCCTCGCCGTGGGCCAACGGTGTAGTACGGGCCTCCGGCCCGTGCTTGGTACGCCGCGCGTCATTCGATTAGCCAGTGACCTCGATCAATTCACCCGACCTCACCTGCCTCAACGCAGTTTTGATCCGCGGAAGCAGGGGCCGAAGTTCGGTCATTCGGTTCCTCACCCGCACGATGAGCACTACCGCGATACCGATACGAGAAAGGTTCTGCTGATGACGTAGCGCTCGATCCGCCGTCAGGAGGACATCGAAGCCGCCATCCACTGCAGCGCGGAGGAGAACTCCGTTCTTCAGTCCGAGCCATCGCTGCGCCCGAACCGTTGATACTTCGAAGTCTGGCAGTTCCTTCGCGAGACCGACCGGAAGCGACTCGTCAACGAGAACTCTCAAAACCGACGACTGCCTCTCTCGCGATCTTGAGCGCCGCCACGGCCTGCTCACGTGTCACAGACGGGAACTGCTCCAGGAACTCGTCCAGGGAATCACCTGCTTCCAGGTAATCGAACAGGTTGTACACCGGCACCCGCGTCCCGACGAACACCAGCTCGCCACCCATGATTTCGGGATCACTGTGCACGACCTGCTCCCTCACGGTCATTCAACGATTCTACCGGACGAGTGGGAGTTTTCGCCGGCTGAGATGGACCCCTGTTCAGCCCGAGGGCACTCTCCGGCGCTGGAGAATGATGACGACCTCGCCGTAGTCAACACCGCTGACTTCAGCAACGTCAGCGTGCGCGATGTCCTCGAGCCTTCGAGCTTGCTCGTCCACTCGCCGTTCGGCAGTTGTCGCGCCATGTGCGAACACCATCGGCGGATGCGAAGATCGCCACCTCCTCGTATTCGTCGCGGTAATCAGGCGACCCACAGCCGGGAAACAGTTGTTCGATCACTTCGCGCATCAAATCAGTTGGTGTGCGCGACCCCACCCAAGCCAAGCCTCAACCATACGCTCGATGTCACAGGCTGCATCCTCCGGCACCGGGTTCTCACCGGTAATCGCATTCAGCGCGGGAAACCAGAACCGGCCGCTCTCGGCAAGGTCTCGCAACAGGAACGGAAGGACGGAGGCGCCGAGGCCGATGATCTGCCGGTAGGAGGGATGCTCCATCAACTTGGAGGGAGAGGACAGGTGAGCCGTGGCGGATGACCACGACGCGACGAGCTCCTCGAAAGCGACGCGCAGACCTTCATCGGTGCCATGTTGCGCGGCGTCGACCAACTGCTGATCGCGGACTTGCCACAATCGCGTGGCGCGGCGTTCCGATTCTTCAGGAGTCGCGCCGTGCGCGACGATCGTCCGCGCGCCGCCGGAAAGCTTCGTAGCGTACGGCCCACTGCCGTCCCACGAAGCCCCCCTTCCTCTCGAAACGTCGTCTGTGAATTCGGCTTTCCCACTGGCTTGCTCCGGCAAGATTCTACGCCAAACCCTGCTTCACCTCCGCCGAAGGCCTCGAGCGCCGGGTTGGTGGCGTTTTCGCACCCATCGGCGGCCGAGGTGGAAACGGGCTCGGGGAGTCAGTCGCGGCCGGACGTCGGGAGGAAGACGTTCATGGCGGCGGCGTGGGCGTTCGTCGCGGCGATGGGGCGGCGGGTGATCACGCTGGTGGGGGTGACGCTGCTGGCGCGGGTGCTGGCACCGCACGAGTTCGGGCTGGTCGGGTTCGCCATGCTCTACCTGACCGTGATCGACGTCATCGGCGATTTCGGAGCGGGATCGGCGCTGGTGTACTGGCCGGAGCGGCGCGAGGAGGCCACGCAGGCCACGTTCCTGGTCAACATCTCCACTGGCGTCTTCTGGCTGCTGCTCACGCTGGCCATCGCGCCGTGGGTGGCGGCGTTCTTCCACGCGGCGCACGGCACGGCCATCCTGCGCGCGCTGGCGGTGACGACCTTCCTGCAATCGCTCGGCAACACGCACGACTCGCTGGTGCAGAAAGACCTGCGCTTTCAGGCCCGTGCTTTCCCGGACGTGCTTCGCGCCGCGCTGAAGGCTGTGGTGGCGCTGGTGCTGGCGTGGCAGGGGTTCGGGGCGTGGAGCCTGGTGTGGGGGCACATCGCGGGCACGGTCTGCTGGACGATCCTGCTGTGGGTGGTGGTGCCGTGGCGGCCGTCGCGGACGATCCCCCGGGATCTCTTCGCGCCGATGCTCCGCTACGGCCGCAGCATCGTGGCCGTGCAACTGCTGGCCACGATCATGTTTTACGTCGATGCCGTGGCGGTGGGCCGCTTCCTCGGCGTGCGCATTCTCGGGTTGTACGAGATGGCCTCGCGCATCCCCGATTCCACGGTGATGGTGCTGATCTGGGTCACCGCGGGCGCGCTCTTCCCGGCTTTCGCGAAGCTGCATGCGGAAGGGAGCGACGTACGCGGCGCGTACCTGGTGGCCACGCGCTGCATCGCCTCGATGATGCTGCCGGCGGCGCTGGGGCTGTTCTTCCTGGCCCGGCCGATCATCCTGGTGTTCTTCGGCGCGCAGTGGGCCGGCGCGGCGCCGATCCTGTCGATCCTGGCGCTCTACGTCGGCTTCCGCGGGCTGGACGAAGTGGGCAACGTGCTGAAGGCCACCGGCCGCACGAACACGCTGGTGTGGCTGACGGTGATGAAGGCGGTGGCGCTGGTCCCCGCAGTGATCCTCGGCGCGCGCTACAGCGCGGTGGCGGTGGCGGGGGCGCTGGCGGTGGTCTACGGCCTCGGCACGACCGCGACGACGGTGATCGCCGCGCGCATCCTGGAGATCCCGCTCCGTTCCATCGCCGCCGCCTTCGCCCGCAGCGCGGCCGCGACGGTGACCATGAGCGTGGTGCTGCTGTTCTGGATGCGGGGCGCCGCACCGCTCCGCGACATCGTGCAACTGGTGGGCGGACTGGCGCTCGGCGGCGGCGTCTATCTGGCCGCACTGCGGGTCATCGACCCGACCATCTTCGCCTGGTTCCGCAACGTGATCCTGCGCAAGGCCCCGCCGGAGCTCGGCGCGGCGGCGTGATCGGAGGCATCTCTCTCGGTGAACGGCGGTGTAGTGCGCGCCTCCGGCGCGCACTTTCCGCGCTGTTCGTGGTAAAGGTTCTTCCCGGTGCACCGTAGCGCGCGCCGGAGGCGCACTACACCGGAGACGGCTCCAAACGCTTCGCGTCGATTACGGCCGGTAGCGCTGGCGGAGGTGCTGGACCAGCGAGTCGATCATCACCGCCCGCGGGCGGGCGGCCTCGAACGTATGCGTGGCTCCGGCGATGCGCCAGAGGTCGAGCATCCCCCGCTTCTGCAGCCGTTGGACGTCGGCCGCGCCGTTGAACATCAGCAGATCGTATCCGGGATCGAGCTTGGAGAAGACGAAGGTCAGCTTGCGGCCGCGTTTGGCGATGCGCCGCAGGTCGCGGCCGAGATCGCGGGCGTCCGGCGTCTCCTCGTCGTCGCTCCGTCCCAGGTTGCGCAAGGCGCGCACGCGGCTGGCCAGGATGTCGCGGAACCGTGCATACACATTGCGCGCGACCGCGGTGAGGCGCACCTGGCCGCGCACCAATTTGGCCCAGGAGCGCGCGCTGCGGATCGATTCCGTGTAACGCTGCCACTCCTCGTAGTGCTGCACCGGCGACTGCTCGAGGGACATCCCGCGCTCGTAATAGAAGGTGAGCGGATTGACGATCACGCTCTCTACGATCGGGAGGCTTTCCAGCTCGAGGGCGGCGTGGAACGAGGCATGGGCGCCGGAGCAGAGACCGGTCAGGATGACCTCTCCGGCCCCTTCGAGCACCACCTGCGCCGCGGCGGCGATAGAGGCGGTGGCGTCGGACGGATACGGATCGTTCTCCCGTTCCACGTCGTCGATGATGCTGTCGCCGAGGCCCGGCAGGTCGAAACGCAGGCACCGGAAACCGGCCGCGGAGAGAGCGCGCGACAGGAGCACGTAGAGCCGGTTCGGACCGACGTGATGTGCGGAGCCGGCGTTGGAAAGCACGATGGCCGGGCCGGCTGCCGGCTTCCCCGCTGGCTCGCTCAGGACTCCGAATGTACGCTGGCCGTCGCCGAACCGGACGATACTCTCGCGCACCTGCGCGCCGCCGTCTGCATCGACCACCTGCCACGTCCGCAGCGGCACGGGCGCAACCGGTCCGCGCGTCATTGGCGCCTGTGCATCGGCGCTGACCCAGCCGACGATCTCCTCGATCGCGCGCACCGGCACGACGACGCTGTGCGGCGGCAGGAACATCTCCGTCGCGCCAGGCGCGGCCCGCTGTTCCGCGTCGATGTCCGCGGCGCGCCAGCGGTCGCACAACACGGTGTCGGTGCTCAGATCGTCCCGCGTGAGCAGGAGCAGACGTTTCGTTTTCGGGACCAGCATGTCCAGATTGATGGCATTGAGATCGCGCTGCGTCTCCTCGGTGAAGACGAACCCGCCCGGCTCGATCGCGCCGCCGTCAGCCTTCGCATCGCGCGTGACGCCGGTGAGGTGCAGGGCTCGCATCTCCCGCACCCAGGTACGGCCGCGCGCGGGTGGGAACCAGAGCACGAGGCAGTCGACCTCCTGCTCGGCCGCGACGGCCGCGGCAAGCAACGCGCCGAGGCGCAGGCCGATCAGGCCGATCCGCGTGCAGCCGGAGAGCGTACGCAAGGTGGTCATCGCCACGCTGATCGACTCCCGCCACGCCGCCACGCGCGCCGGATCTTCATCGCGGCCGGCGGAGTCTCCGGTGCCGTGATAGTCGAACCGCAGCGCCGGCACGCCCGCCTTCGCGAGCGCATCGGTGAGGTGGCGCAGCGGGCGGTGCGCATTGACGCCTTCGTGGCCCGGCGGCGGGCAGACCACCATGGCCAGATCGCCGGCTGCGCCGTTATCAGGAGCGTGATACCAGCCGAAGAGTGAGCGCTCCTCCGGTCCGAAGAACAGCGGCGTGCGCTCGATGGTCACTCCACGACCACCCTCACTGCGTCGCCGAGGTTCAGCGCTTCGAGGTACACCTCCGGCTTGTTGCGGCCTGGCCCTTCCGGTGTGAGCTGCACCGTCTTCGCCCGGCCCGGCACGAGGTGAAAGTAGTCATCGTCGGCGAGGAAGCCTGGAGCATCGATGTGCACCGCGTGGAGGAACGACTCCGCTTCCATCCTGACCATCCACGTGTCGTCGCCCGCGGCCCGCGCCGTCGCCACCACCCGCACCGGCGAGCGCACCGGCTCCGACTTCGCGACGAAGTGAAACGCCTCCGCCACCACAGCACCGTCGGCAGCGACCAGCGCCGCGGCCAGCACCTCGTGGCGCGGCGGACCGAAACGGTACGCGTACGCCGTGTCGTGAAACGCGCCGAGGAGCGCCTCCGCCTCGAACAGCACCTTCCCGTGCGGCCCCACCTCCACGGGGGCCGAGGCGTGGCCCACGCGCACATTGCCGTCGCGCCACAGCGTCAGCTCCAGCGTGCCCGCCAGCGGCTGCGGCGAGTCGTTGAGCACGTGGGCGTGGATGCCGTCCAGCCCCTCGTCCGTCAGCACCACCGTACGCGGCTGCCACACGCGGCGTAGGGCTGAGAAGCAGGCCTTCGGCAGGCCGTGCGAATCGAGGATGCCCCAGCCGGCGCCGGGCCAGAGATCCTGGAGGAACCACACCAGCGCGCCGCGGCAGGTGCTGCGCGTGCTGCGCCACTCGGCGAACACCTGCGCCATCACCTCGCCGGTGGTCACGCGGCTGAGCGCCAGATAGCGTTCCGGATCGACCTGCCGCAGCCGCGCCGCGTCGACGCCGTAGAGCTCCTGCAGGTAATGATCGCGGACATCCTCGAAGTCCCAGCCGGCGCCGGTGTCGCGCGGCGCGCGCGCTTTCCAGCGGGGATCATGCGCGACCGGCACGTCGCCCTTCATCACCTCATCCACCACCTCACGGCGCGGGACGTTCGCGAATCCGAGGCATTCCGAGGTGAAGCGCACCCGCGCGCGCCTTGCATCAGAGACCGGGCGGAGGTAGGCGCCCACGCCGTAGTAATGCGTCACGCCGGTCGACGTATGAAACGGCATGGCCCCGCCCGTCGGCGTGGAGGGCACATACACGGCGTCGGGATGCCAGAGCGCCTGCAGGTACGGCAGCAACTCGGCGAAGATCCGGTTGCGCCACAGCTCGCGGGGCATACCCAGCATGGCCGCCTGCTGCTCCACCTCGCTGTTGCCGCAGTAGATCGCCACCGAAGCGTGGGGCCGCAAGCGCCGCAACTGCTGCGTCGCCTCCCGTTCGACCATCGTCGCGAATTGCGGATCGTCCGCCGGGTAATCCATGTTCGCGAACTGGAAGTCCTGCCACACCAGGATGCCGAGTGCATCGCAGTGGCGATAGAAGGCATCGTTCTCGGACACCATCGTCCCGCCGATGCGGATCATGTTTGCGCCTGCATCGCGCAGCAGCGTCAGCGTGCGCGCCGTGATCTCGTTGCCGCCGCCGGGATCGACGATGTCGCTGACCGTCCAGCAGGCGCCGCGGCAGAAGACTGGCACGCCGTTGACGCATAGCTCGAAGTCGCCGTCGTCCTGGCGCACCTCGATGTGGCGGAAGCCGATGCCGCCGAGGTCCAGCGTCTCCCGTACGCCCGCGACGTCCAGCTCCGCCGCACAGGCGTACAACACGGGCTCGCCGTGCGTGTGCGGCCACCAGCGCCGCACGTTCGGCACGCGCACTTGCGCGCGCAGGAGATCGCCATCGAGCACGAGCGGCTCCGAGTGCTCGCCCACCGTCAGCGTCCCGCCGGACGCCGGCGCACCGGCCACGCGGCAGGAGAAGTCGAGCAGCCCGTCATCACCCTCGAGCGACGGCTGCACGTCGATCTCGCTGATGCGGCTCTCGTCCAGCACGATGGAGCGCCACGGGCCGACCGGCGCCACCGGCGGCGACCAGCCGGGGATGCGCCCGAGGAGCGTGGTGCGGAACCAGCGCAGTTGCTGCTGCCGCACCAGGCGCGTCTTCCAGCGCGGCCGCGGCCGCCGCGCCGCCAGCGCCGCCTGCAGCGAGCGGAAGCAGATCACCAGCTCATTCTCCGGCGCCAGCAGCGCCTCCACATCCACCCGGTGCTGCTCGAACATGTTGCGCGACTCGAGGATCAACGCGCCGTTCAGCCACACCTGCGCCAGCGTGGCCAGCCCCTCGAAGTGCAGCACGCGACCGCCGGTCGTACGCGGTGCCGCGGCAAACGTCCCGCGGTACCACCAGTCCTCCGCGTCGAAGTCGCGCGGCCGGTCAAAGTCCCATCGGCCCGCCGCGGCCCGCGCCGCGGCCCCCGGGCCCGGCACCCGCGC
>JAXDJK010000406.1:0-4393 GCA_034665665.1 Acidobacteriota bacterium | reverse complement strand
GCGCCGAAGAGCGTCCAGAACTTCACCCAGGTGCCCGGCGGGGCGAAGGCGACGAAGTAGGTCGGCAACGCCACGGTCAGGAGCGTGCCCACCCAGGCGCCGAAACGGCTCGGCCAGCGGAAGAGCTCCTGCACGATGTAGCGGCCGAGGCGCGTGGAGACGTCCACCGTGTCGAAGACGAAGGTGGAGAAGGCCATGGCGCCGAAAGTGATGGCGAAGTTGCGGTGCTTCTCGCCGATGAGCAGCGTCAGAAAGTCGCCGATGCCGTTGCCGTAGATCGTGCCCGGCTTCAGTCCCTTCAGATCGCCCTGGGCCACGATCATCACCGTGACCATGGCGATCAGGGCCACGAAGGCCTCCGCCAACATGCCGCCGTAGCCGACCGCCTTGATGTGCGTCTCGCGGTCGATCTGCTTGGAGGTGGTACCGGAGCAGACCAGTCCGTGGAAGCCGGAGCAGGCGCCGCAGGCGATGGTCACGAAGAGAAACGGGAAGAGCATCCCGGTCATGTCGCCCGTGTTCCAGGTCTTGAAGGCGGCCTGCTTGATCGTGTAGCCGCCGAAGAAGATGCCGACGATCCCCAGCGCCAGCGCCACGTAGAGCACGAAACCGCCGAGGTAACCGCGAGGCTGCAGCAGCGACCACACCGGCACCATGGAGGCGATGCAGCAGTACCCGAGGATCAGCAGGGCCCACCACTTGGCGTCCATCACAAAGTAGGTGGAGACCTGCGTGCCGGCCCAGACGGCGGCGTACGTGGCGGGCACGAAGATCACCGTCAGCACCCACAGCGGCGGATTGAGGAAGCGCTGCACGAAGCCCATGACCACCGCCAGCAGGAGGTAGAAGATGCTGGCCGCGGCGACGGCGCCGCCGGGGTGGAAGGCATGGGCCGCGCCAGCCAGCTCTTCGCCGCCGGTGACGAAGCTGGAGGCGGTGATGTCGGCGAAGGCGACGATGACGTAGACCAGGGCCAGCCAGATGAAGGCCATCATGGCCACGCCCGCCCGTGCGCCGAGGTGCTCGCGGGTGATGTCGGCGATGGAGCGGGCGCCGTGGCGTACCGAGGCCGCCAGGGCCATGAAGTCGTGCACCGCGCCGATCAGCACCACGCCCAGGCCGATCCAGAGCAGGCAGGGCAGCCAGCCGAAGGCCTGGCAGGCGATGATCGGTCCGGCGATCGGGCCGGCCGCGGCGATGGCGGAAAAGTGCTGGCCGAAGAGATAGAACGGCTTCGTGGGGACGAAATCGTTGCCGTCTTCCTTCTCGTGCGCGGGTGTAGGCGTGGCGGGATCGAGCCCGACCAGCCGGGCGATCCATGAGCCGTAAAGCCAGTAAGCCGCGGCGATGAAGCCGAGGAAGACGACCGCGATCAACGCCAATTGCATGGCGCGGAATTGTAGCGGGCGCTTACGTCTTCGTCGCCCCTTCTCCTAGTCGTCGGCGCGCACGAGATCCTGGTACTCGGGATGGCGCTTGATGTAGGAGGCCACGAAGGCGCACTGCGGGACCACTTCCAGCTTCTCGGCTCGGGCGTGGTCGAGGGCGGCTTTGACGATCGTGCCGGCCAGGCCGCGGCCTTCGAGCTTCTCGGGCACGAGGGTGTGGGTGAAGGTGATGCGCTTGCCTTCCTGGTGGTACTCGGCCACGGCCACTTCGCCGTCCACGGTGGTCTCGAAGCGCGATTCGTCCTGGTTGTTGGTGACGTCGTAGGTCATGGGGCGATTTTTTCACGATTCAGACCACCACGGGCGAGGGCTTCTGTCAGCATCGCCTCAGGGCGATCGTGAGGGACGCCCGGGATGCCGAGGCGGGTCAGTGCGAAGGCGAGCGTTTCGGCGATGCGGTGTTCGTCGAGCGTCGGCAACGGGAGAGCGCCGTCGCGCTTGCCGAGCTTGGAGCCGTCGGGATTCACGATCAGAGGAAGGTGCGCGTAGGAGGGCGTGGGGTAGCCGAGGGCGCGCTGGAGGGCGATCTGGCGCGCGGTGGAGGTGAGGAGATCGGCGCCGCGCACGACCTGGGTCACACCCTGCTCGGCGTCGTCGACGACCACGGCCAGCTGGTAGGCGAAGAGGCCGTCGGCGCGGCGGATAACAAAGTCGCCGGTGCGCTCGCCGACGTGCTCCTCCGTGTGTCCAAGCAGTGCGTCGTCGAAGGCGATGACCTCGTTCGGGGCACGGAAGCGGATGGCTCTTGCTACCTTCCCCTCGCCCAGACCGTTGCGGCAGGTGCCGGGATAGACCGGCTCGATGCCCAGCGGTGCGGAGGGGGCGCGCTGGAGCTCGGCGCGGGAGCAGGAGCAATCGAAGACCTGACCCCGCGCACGGAGCGTGTCGAGGGCCTGCTCGTAGAGGGCGGTGCGTCTGGATTGCCAGACCACTTCGCCATCCCACTGCAAACCGTAGCACTCCAGGGCGGACAGGATCTCTTCGGCGGAGCCGGGGACGACGCGCGGGGTGTCGATGTCTTCCATCCGCACGAGCCACTGGCCGCCGGCGACGCGGGCGTACAGCCAGGAGCCGACCGCGGCCACCAGGCTGCCGAGGTGCAGGGGGCCGGTGGGGGAGGGGGCGAAGCGGCCGGTGGCGGTGGGTAAAGACAATGTTGAATGGTAAATGTTGAATGGTGAATGTTGAATGGGCGGGAGTGGTTACGACTCGGGCATGAAGCGCTTTCTTCCTTTTCTTCTCTTAGCGGCCGGCTCGGCGTTTGGTCAGACGGCCGCGGAAGTGCAGGCCATCCTCGATCCGATCGCGAAGCAGTTCGGGGTGCCGGGCTTGGCGGCGGCGGTGCTGCATGGCGATGGACCGATCATCGTGGCGGCGACGGGGGTGAAGGTGAAGGGCAAAGCGGCGAAGCTACGGCCTGACAGCCGTTTTCACCTCGGGTCAGTGACGAAGCCGGTCACGGCCACGATGATCGCCACGCTCGTGGATGAGGGCTTCCTCTCCTGGGACCTGAAGATCGCCAATGCCTTTCCGGAGTGGCGGTCGACGACCCGGCCGGAGTACGCGAACGTGACGCTGGCGGAGCTGCTGGCGCACGAAGGGCGGATCCAGCCGTTCACCGACGACGCGGAGATCGCGAAGATCCCGAAGTTCGAGGGCACACCCGCCGAGCAGCGGCGCGCGTTCGTCCGCTACGTGCTCACGCTCGAGCCGATGCCGAAGGAGCGGAAGCCGTACACGTACTCGAACGCCGGCTACAGCGTGGCCGCGGCGATGGCCGAGCACGTGACCGGGCAGACCTGGGAGCAGTTGATCGACGAGCGCATCTTCAAGCCGTTCGAGATGCAGAAGGCGGGCTTCGGCTGGCCGGCCGCGCAGCATCCCGACGAGCCGTGGGGTCACTGGGAGCAGAAGGGGAAGCTGGTGCCGAACGATCCGAAGGGCTCGTATCAGCTGCCGGTGGTGCTCGCCCCCGCGGACGATCTGCACATGACGCTCGAGGAGCTGGCCCGTTTCACCCGCGCGCACCTGGTGGCGCTCCGCGGCCACCCGACCGTCATCAAGTCCTCCACGGCCCGGCAAATGCACACGCAGCGCAACCGCAGCGGCCTCGGGTGGGGCGTGGTGACGCTGCTCGATTACTACCCCGTCAGCGTCTACTCCGGCAGCGCCGGCACGTTCGACACGATGATCGCCATCACTCCCGGCGCGGACATCGGCGTGATCGTGGCCACCAATGCCGGATCGCCGCAGGCGGAAGCGGCTGCGAAGGACGCGCTGCGGATGCTGATCAAGAGGTTCTCCCCTCCCCCGCCGGAGCGGAAGCGGGCGGTCCCTCCGCGGAGGAAACCGCCCGGTCCGGAGTTCAGCTCTCAGCTGTCAGCTCGCAGCTCTCAGGTCGCATGCTGACGGTTTTCCTGACAGCCGAGAGCTGAGAGCTGCCAGCTTCAAAACGCCTTGCGCACGTACTCGAAGAGCGACGAGTCGAGCGCGTTCTGCTGCGCGACCTGCGGCTCGCCGCGGTAGAGGTTGGCCGCCGACTGGGCCATGGCCGGGTCGCCGCCGGTGAATTCGGCGATCAGCTCCTGCCACCGCTTCGCCAGTGCCTGCATGCGCGGATCTTTGGGGTCGGTGCCGCGCTCCATCTCTTCGCGCACCTGCGCGATGAGCCGCGGCCATTCCTGCTCGACCTCGTGCAGGTGCGCTTCGCCGAGCTGGTCGCGCCGCTCGGCCAGCGTGTCCAGCTGTTCCTTCGTAAAGTATTTGTCGTACATGGTCATCTCCTCGATTGCGTTCAGGTAGTCGTCGACGGATGCCTCGTCCGCCGTGGTGAAGCGCGCGACGAGAGCTTCGAGGCGGCGGCAGAGGCTCTGCTGCCGCTCGATCTGCTCCCGCAGCCGCGCCAGGTGCATGCGGATGACTTCCTGCGCACCGCCGGCATGGCT
>JAXDJK010000405.1:0-4498 GCA_034665665.1 Acidobacteriota bacterium | reverse complement strand
CGCTCTTGTACAGCCATGAGCAGCGTTCGTCGCACGCCGTTACGGTCGGTTCGATGCCGCTGGCCGCGCCTGTGGCTGTACAAGAGCGGCGGGAAAGCGCCGCACTCCAAACGCTTCGCGTAGATCTTTCGCGCTTCCGGGTTGACCCGTCTTCGCCTTCGCCCAGTTCGCGTAATCGACCTAAAGCGCGCCGGACTCCGCGAAGCGTTTGGAGTGCGGTGTCGCCACCGCTTTCGTATAGCCATCCTCGCAGCCGTCGCTGAAACACGCTCGGCGTCGATCACACGCTCCGCGCCTGGGGCTGTACAAAAGCGGTGGCGACACCGCACTCCAAACGCTTCGCGTAGATCTCCACGAGATGCGTCGCGATCGGCTGGGCGAACGAACTACCGGAGCAATCCGACTCCCACCCAAAGCACGACGCCACCCGTGATCAACGTGATCAGCACGAACGGCGACGTTCCTCGGCGGAGCGCGCTGACGCTCGGGCGCGACCGGCTGTAGTAGACGGGGACACGCTCGCCGCGGCGGAACAACTGCGAGGGCTCACCCGATGACGCGAGCTTGGCGGGGACGCCGATGCGGACTCGCGTACCTCGATACGGACGTCCACCGACCGAATAGGTATATTCGAGCTCCTGCCAGGAGACGTCGTCTCCTTCGCTGCTGCGGCTCGTCAGGACCTTCGCTTTCCGGATCACGCCGTTTACCTCTGGCCACGAGCGACTGCGGAGGCCTAAGAGAACGGAACGCAGCCCACGCATCAGGCACCAGCCGCCGATCAGCAGACACCCAACGGCGAACAACTCTCTCATCGTGAGGACGCAGAATAGCGCACCCGCGGCACAAAAAAGGGCGAGCCTTGCGGCTCGCCCTTTTCGTGTGCAACGTGAGTAGCGTGGACCTTAGTACATGCCGCCCATGCCGCCGCCCATGCCGGCGCCGGGGTTGCCGCCGCCGCCGCCCTTCTCGTCTTCCTTGATCTCGGAGACGAGGGCTTCGGTGGTGAGCATGAGACCGGCGATGGAGGAGGCGTTCTGGAGCGCCTGCTTCGTCACCTTGGCCGGATCGATGATGCCGGCTTCGAGCATGTCGACCATCTTCTCGGTGCGGGCGTCGAAGCCGAAGTTGCCGCCCTTCTGCTTGACTTCATTCAGCAGGACAGACGCTTCCAGGCCGGCGTTGAAGACGATCTGGCGGAACGGCTCTTCGAGTGCGCGCTTGATGAGGTTGATGCCGACCTTGACGTCGCCCTCGGCGTTCTTGGCCGCGGCTTCGACGGCTGCAACGGCACGGAGCAGGGCCACGCCGCCGCCCGGGACGATGCCCTCTTCGACGGCTGCCTTGGTCGCATGCATCGCGTCCTCGACACGGGCCTTCTTTTCCTTCATCTCGGTCTCGGTGGCTGCACCGACCTTGATGAGGGCCACACCGCCGACGAGCTTGGCCAGACGCTCCTGGAGCTTCTCGCGGTCGTAGTCGGACGTGGTGTCTTCGACCTGGGTGCGGATCTGCTTGACGCGGCCGGCAATTGCGTCCTTGTGGGCCTTGTCGTCCGTATCCGTGACCAGCGTGGTGTTGTCCTTGTCGATGGCAACGCGCTTCGCATCGCCGAGGTCATCCCACTTGACGTTCTCGAGCTTCACGCCGATGTCTTCGGAGATCAGCTTGCCGCCGGTGAGGATGGCGATGTCTTCGAGCATGGCCTTGCGGCGATCGCCGAAGCCAGGCGCCTTGACGCCGGCCACGTTGAGCGTGCCGCGCAGCTTGTTGACCACGAGCGTGGCCAGGGCCTCGCCCTCGACGTCTTCGGCGATGATGAGCAGGGGCTTGCCCTGCCGCGCCACCTGCTCGAGGATCGGCAGGAGGTCCTTCATCGAGGAGATCTTCTTCTCGTAGATGAGGATCTTCGCGTTCTCGAGGACGACTTCCATCCGCTCCGGGTCGGTCACGAAGTACGGGGAGAGGTAGCCGCGGTCGAACTGCATACCCTCGACGACTTCGAGGATGGTGTCGAGGCCGCGCGCTTCTTCGACGGTGATGACGCCGTCTTTGCCGACCTTCTCCATCGCCGAGGCGATGATCGAGCCGATCTCTTCATCGTTGTTGGCCGAGATGGTACCGATGTGGGCGATGTCCTTGCCCTCGACCGGCTTGGCCATCTTGTCGATCGCCTCGACGGCGGCGCGCACGGCGATTTCGATGCCGCGCTTCACTTCCATCGGGTTCGCACCGGCGGTGACGTTCTTGATGCCCTCGCGGAAGATGGCCTGGGCCAGCACGGTCGCGGTGGTGGTGCCGTCGCCGGCGGTGTCGGAGGTCTTGGACGCAACCTCACGGACCATCTGGGCGCCGGCGTTCTCGAGCTCGTCCTTCAGTTCGATCTCTTTGGCGACGGTGACGCCGTCCTTGGTGATCGTGGGGGAGCCGAACTTCTTCTCGATGACGACGTTGCGACCCTTCGGTCCCAGCGTCACCTTGACCGCGTCAGCGAGCTTGTTGACGCCGCGGAGGATTGCCTGGCGAGCTTCTTCGCCGTAGGTAATTCGTTTTGCCATGTTTCTTCTCCTCTACTTCGGGTGGGATTGGTCGTGTTACTCGACGATGGCGAGGACTTCGTCCTCGCGGAGGATGGTGTACTCGACGTCCTCGATTTTGATCTCGGTGCCGGAGTACTTGCAGATCAGGACGGTGTCGCCCTTCTTCACGTCGAGCTTCAGACGCTTGCCGTCATCACCGAACTTGCCCTCGCCAACGGCGACGACTTCGGCTTCCTGCGGCTTTTCCTTGGCGCTGTCCGGAATGATGATACCGCCCCGGACCTGCTCCTTCGCTTCTTTGCGCTTGACCACGATGCGGTCATACAACGGACGCAGATTCATAGACTTAGCTCCTTCTCACCGATCTGGTGTGATTTGTATCCGCGGCGAATGCCGCGATTCGAATGCGGTTCAGCGATGGTGGTGATTTAGCACTCAGCCATCACGAGTGCTAACAATATGGCGGCGGAGATTCGCTGTCAAGGGGGAGCCGGTTGGCGGTTGGCAGTTGGCGGTTGGCGGTTAGCGGAAGAGGCCGGCCTGGTAGTCCCGGATGGCCTGGACGATCTCTTCGCGGGTGTTCATGACGAAGGGGCCGTGGGCGACGACCGGCTCCCGGAACGGTTTGGCGTGGCCGAAGAGGACCAGGGCGTCCGTCAGGGCGGTGATTTCGATTTCGTCGCCGTCGTCGTTGAGCTCGACGAGGTGAAGTTCGGGGGCGGTCTGGCCGCCGATGGTCAGCTCGCCGCGGACGACGTAGAGGAAGATGCTGCGGCCGCTCTCGACGGGCAGGGTGATCCTGCCGCCTTTCTGCAGCGCGAGGGTCATCATCTCTACGCCGGTGAGCGACCGGAACGGTCCGTTGTGGCCATCCCAACTGCCGGAGATGAGGTTGACGGTGACGCGATCGTCATCGACGCTGAAGGTGGGGATGGCTTCTTTCTGCAGGCCGGTGTAGGCCGGGTCGGTCATCTTGAGGCGCGAGGGGAGGTTGACCCACAGTTGCAGGATCTCCAGCGGGCCGCCGTCGCGCAGGAACTCCTCAGGCGACAGCTCGGCGTGCTCGAGGCCGCGCCCGGCGGTCATCCACTGCACGCCGCCCGCGTTGATGACGCTCTCATGGCCGCCGGTGTCGCGGTGGGCGAGCGAGCCTTCGACGATGAAGGTGACGGTCTCGAATCCGCGGTGCGGATGCGGTCCGAACGGCAGGCCGCGGTTGCCGGGCGGGTAGACCTGCGGGCCGTGGTGGTTGAGGAAGAGGAAGGGATCGAGCTGTTCGAGCTCGTCGTTCGGCAACGGACGCTGGGTGCGGAGGTCACCGATGTCGTCGGAGATCGCAGGATGGAGCTTCTTGATGGTGCGAGTCGTCATAAAACAAACGGTTCCTCGGAGCCCGGCCTTCGCCGAGGAACTCCGAGGAACCCGAGGAACTTCGAGGAACTGTATTACCGGTTGATGTCGCGAACCAGGTACAACCGGTCCGCCACATACGTGGAGCCGCTGCTGCGGAGCTGGACTTCGATCACGTCGCCGCGCTCGAGGCCGGAGATGGCCTGGAGCGAGCCGTTCACGTCGATGCCGGCGTTGGCGTCGTAGTAAACGGTGATCGTGCTGCCGTTGCTGGTGTTGCCGTTGTAGTTGTTGTTCAGCCAGCTGGTCGATTCGAGCTGGATGGTCCGGCGGCTGGTGTCGATGGAACGCACGGTGCCGCGGACGGTCGAGGCCTGGCTGCTGCCCGAAGACGGATAGGTCGACGAGTTGTTGGTGCCGCTGCCGTTCGCGTTGTAAGTGACGTTGATGCGCTGCGCGATCAGCTGGTTGCCGGACTGGTCGACGTTCACGGTCACTTCATCGCCACGCTCGAGGTTCTCGGGGCGGAAGCTCTGACCCTGATAGTCGACGGTGGTGTTCTCGTCGAAGTAGACGCGGGCCGTGCTTCCACTGCCGCTGCCGCTGTT
>JAXDJK010000404.1:0-3443 GCA_034665665.1 Acidobacteriota bacterium | reverse complement strand
TCTTCATCCAGTCCTTCTGGAGCTTGAGCAGCCGATCGCGCGACGGACCGAGCACCGTCAGCTTCAGCTTCCCGCCCACGTCGAAGGTGTCCTTGTCCGAGCCGGCCATGAGCAGCGGGCGGTCGTCGTTGAGCACCCAGCCCAGCTTGTTCTGCACCATGTCCCGGAGCTGCCGGCCCTGCCCCACGCTGGCGATCATCGCCGCGCTCGGATGCTGCTGGCGCAGCTCGGGCGAGACCGAGCCATCCACCGACGAGATCTTCGCCGCACCGCCCGCGTCCTTCAGATACTGGTCGTCCTCATCGCCGAGGATGTCGGTGAAGGCGTTGTGCCACAGCTCCTGGACCGCCACCAGACGCGAGTCCTGATCGTCCTCCAACTCCGCCGCCAGATCGAGGATGCCCTTGATGTGATCCTCATCGATGTGGCTGACCATGATCAGCCGCACCGGCAGAGGCTCGTCCGGCGAGCGCTCCGCCTTGATCTCCTCCAGCCGCGGCCGGAGCGAGTTCGCGTAGACCGTCTTCGGCCCGCCGTCGATGATGATCAACTGCGGATCCGCCTTCGTCCCATAGTGCAGGAGGAGCGAATCGCCATACAGGGCGGGAAGCGCTTCGAGTTGGAGAGGCATATCGGCTCCTTTTTAGCAGGCAGTAGGCAGTAGGCAGTAGGCAGGGAAGCACGACCACCGAGCGCCTCATCCCCTGCCTACTGCCTACTGCCAACTGCCTACCCTCACACGGACTGCAGCGCCCGGAGGATATCCACCATCCCGGCGCCCTGGAAATATCGCTCGCGACCGAGATCGGTGGCGGTGGAAGTCAGGATCTGCTTGATGCGCATCGGCTTGCCGATCAGCTCCTCGTAGCGGGCCATCAGCAGCGCCGCCGCGCCGCTCACGTGCGGCGTGGCCATGCTCGTGCCGTCCTTGCGCGCGCTGTCGCCGTTCGGGATCGGCGACTCGATCTTCTCCCCGGGCGCCACGATGTCGGGCTTGATCCGCCCGTCCCCAGTCGGCCCGCGGCTGGAGAAATAGCTCACCCCGTAAGTGTGCGGCTTGAAGCGGTGCGTCGCGCCGACCGTGATCACCAGATCGGCATTGCCCGGATCGGTGATGCTGATGCTCCGGTAGCCCTCCGAGGACGCGCCATCCATCGGATCGGCCTTGACGTAGCCCTCGTTCCCCGCAGCGGCCACCACCACCACCCCGTTGTTCACCAGCCGCTCCGACTCCTCGCACACCGGCGTCCGGCCACAGGCGAAATTCATCACGTCGTGCTTGATGGACATGCTCAGGTTCGCGCCGTGGATGACGTAGTAATCCTTGTGCGCGTTCTTGTAGCGGATGTACTGCAGCGCGGCGATGATCGAGAACTCATCGCCCATGCCGTCGTCGTCGAAGACGCGCAGATCGTAGAGCCGCAGATCGGGACAGATCCCCATCATCGTCGGCTGGTTCTGCCGCCCCTCGTCCGTATCGCGCCAGTCCGCCGCCATGATCCCGGCGCAGTGCGTGCCGTGATCGTTGCGCGGGATGTGGCCGGTGTCCTCGTTGCTGTAGGCGCCGTCGTGCGGCACCTCCAGCAACGGCTCGAGCAGCGTCCAGTCGATCTCGTTGCCCGAGATCAGTCGCGGCTTGAGCTGCTTGAGCTGCTCGACCAAACGCGCGTCCTTGTTCTTGCCGCTCAGCAGCGCCTGCACGCGGGGCGGCAGATCCGGCGACGGCGGATCGAGCCGCGCCGGATTGAGGAGGTTGCGGATCAGCCGGAAGTCGTACGTGGCCACCACACGCGTGCGGTTCACCCACTTGCCATCCACCTGCTCGAACGGCGCGTCGTACACCAACCGCCGCCCGCTCGCATCCGCGTCTTGGCGGAGCCGGAAGGCCGGATGCGTCGCGTCGATCCCGCTGTCGACGATCGCCCACGCCAGATCCTTGCAGCTGATCTCGAACAGCCGCCGCGCCGCGTCCGCCTTCACCGCCACGGAGGACCGAAAGACGGTGGTGGTGGCGCGCCGGTTCAAATTCACCGTCCAGATGCGCGGCGCTTTCGGATCCGGATCCGGCAGCGCGAGGTCAGCCAGGAGCTTCGCCACCGCCTTCACCTCCGGCAACCAGTCGCGCTTCCCCTCGCGGGTCTCCGTGGTCTCGCCCTTGCGGTTGTCGCGCGTATCGACTTCGTCGATCTCCGCCGCCGTCCGGGCTCTCCGCTCGTCCCGCGCCACCGCCAAAAACCCAACCGTCCGAAAGATCCACAGCAAGTCCGGCGAAAGCCCGAGCTTCGACGCCTTCCGCTCCGGATCCCTCAGCGCCTCGGCGATGTCCTTCTGCGACTTCGCATTGCCCAGCGCGTCGGGCGTGATCTTCACCCGCTCCCTCTTCGTCGACCCCGCCGCGACCGGCTTCCGCTGCCAGAGCGCCTGGGACCACCACCCCGTCATCGGCAGGATCACCCGGACCAGTTCCTCGAAATTCAACGTAGCCAGCACGGTCGACTGGTTGTAAATCAGCTCCCGCCCCGCCTCCTCCGCCGACTTCCCATCCAGCGCCAGCCGCTCCGCGATCGCCGTCCGCACCTCCCCCGGCCGCGCCTCGCCAAAAGGCGTCAGCAACAGCTCGCACGAAGCATCCAGATCCTCCGCGAACTTCAACCACACGTCCGGCAGAATCGGCGAGTCCTGCGTAAACCGCCGCGCATGCCCCACCCCAAACATCACCCGCTCACACGCCTTCCGCTCCACGGATGGCTTCTCGGCTGTCTTCTTTGTCACCGGTCTCTTCGGCACAGGACCTCCGTAGAAGGAGTGATGGGGGGCGGGGTTTCCCTACCCGGTTCGGATCACATGCAATAATCCCTGGAGGTGCCGGCGCTCAACTACACATACGCCGAGTATCTCGGCTTCGAGGCCTCCAGCAACGTCAAGCACCAGTTCCTCGACGGCCAGATTGACGCGCTGGCCGACGGTACACCCGAACACGCCGCCCTGGCGGCTGCTGTCATCACCTTGCTGGGCCCCCAACTGCGCGGCGGCGCGTGCCGTCCGTACAACTCCGATCTACGCGTTCGCACGCCCTCCGGTCTCACAACCTACCCGGACGTCACCATCGTCTGCGGCCCGCGACAGGTCGATGACATCGACCGGTTGGCGATCACCAATCCGGCGCTCATCGTCGATGTCCTGAGCCGGAGCACCGAGGAGTACGACTCCGGCGACAAGTTCGAGCACTACAAGACTTTTCCCTCTCTGCGCGAGTACGTGCTCTTATCTCACCGCGACCGTTCCGTCGAGGTCCGGTCGCGCGGAGAAGGTGGCTGGCGAGTCACCGTCGTTCACGAAGGTGCCATCGCAGAACTTTCGATCGGCGCACGACTCGATGTTCGCGAGCTTTACGACGCGGCGGCAGAGCCCTCCGCCTAGCGCCCGGACGGGAGCGTGAAAGG
>JAXDJK010000403.1:0-4345 GCA_034665665.1 Acidobacteriota bacterium | reverse complement strand
GGTCTCGATCGTGACGCTGTATCCTGGCGCACGGAAGGTCTGCTCCGCACCGATGTAGTTGGTGTAGCCGACGTTGCCGTTGAGCGGAAATGTGTAGTTGCGCGGCGACAGGATGTTGAAGATCCCGCACGAGGCGGCGGTGACCTCGCGCGCATACGGCTTGGCGTGCTCGTTCCACGCGCGTTCGAATGCCGTCAGCTTCGACGCGTCGCCGGTAATCCGGGCGGGAAATTCGCCCCGCGCCAGAAGAGCATTGACGCGGGCCCGCGCCTCGTCCTGATCCCGCTGGAGCTGCTCGCTCTCGAGCTTCGCCTGCAGCGCAGCTGCATGGACGTGGCCTTCGATCTCGACGACGTCGGCCCCCTTCCGCTCGATGTATACCGTGCGGGCGATGACCGCGTCGGCATCGAAATCCGAAACCCAGCGCACCTGGATCGTGCCGATGGTGCCTTCGAACGATGGTTCGATGTCGAACAGCATCCGGGCCGTCTTTTCGACTTCCACGGAGACAGCCCTGACATCGCTCACGGCCTCGACGGCGTCGCCGCCGCTGACGACTTCGATCCGGCCGAGGGTGAGCGCATCACGGTGCGGCGTGACCGTGACCAGAAGCACTTTCCCGACGCGCGCCCTGGAGATGAGCCGGGCCTCGAGATCGAGTACGGGCGGCAGATTCGCCATCGCTGGAAGCGCGGCGAAGACAGCGAGCAACAGAATGAGAACAGAGGTAGACCAGAACCTGCGCATATGCATGGAAGTCCTTCCTTGTCGATTTGGATGGTAGACCTCAATGTGGGGCGCCGTCGCCACATGATGTTGGGAATTTATGGGTTTTTTATCGCGAGGGTGCAACGGCGGCGGGGCCAAGAGTGGCACAGCAGGTACACGCATCGTGACTGCCACTCCACAGGACAGTCGAGCGCGCACTCCAAACGGCGAAGTCATTCGCTGTGGTTGCTACTACGTTCTGTCCTTGAGCGCTGTTTGGTTCTGTGCTCGTAGTCGGCTTTTCTAATTTCGAGCGATGCGGCGGAATTCGAATGTCAATCGACGCTCTCGATGAAGGCATTCACGGCGTCGCCATGGGTGAGATTGAGAAGATGCCCGGCGCCGGCAATCGTGTGGTCCGGCCTGACGCGACCAACAGGTATCAACCTGTCTTGTTCGCCGTGCACGTGGAAGATGGGCATCGGTAACTCGACAACGCCATCCCATGAGAAAACAGCATTCGAGGCCCAGCGGATGAACGACGCGGGAGACGCAGCGAGCATATCGGAGAACAAATGAACGTGTGCCGCGGACGTCGCCCCAAACCATCGGGCAACAAGCGGTCGTAAGAAGGGCGGCGGCTGAAGCAGCGAATCGGGGAGCGCGGCCGAGACGCGGTGAAGAGCGCGGAGTGACGGAGCTATCGCACGCGGAGAACGGCAGCTTCCGAAGAGAAACACATGCTGAGGAGCGAGATGACACGCGAGCTCGAGAGCGATCATGCCTCCGAACGATGAACCGCCCAGATCGAAAGGCTCGTTGATCGAAAGGTGACGAGCGAGTCGCGCCGCGTAGTGACTCAACTCCTCGCGTGAATCTTCCGGCAGTATCCAGTTGATCGCTCTGATGTCGCGAACTGCGCGTTGCGCATCAAAGAGCCGTGCGTCGCCGCCAATACCAGAGAGCACGAAGAGCGGTAGCGGCACGCGAGCATCATAACAAGCGGCGGCCGGCACGATCTCGCACTGAGTCTCGTCACCGCGCTGACGTTTTCACAGACGCCTATTGGAGCACGGATACGCCGCGCACCATACTGTTGCAACGGCGTCTTTTCACCGCGACAAAGCGGCGCCTGAGGTCGCCGTCAGTCCAAACGTTCCTGCCGAGAACGGGTGCCCTCTACTTCCCCTTGCGCGAGAACGGGTGCTCGAAGCTGAGGTAGGCGATTACGGCGCGGCTGTCTTCGCCGCGGACGGAGAAGGGGATGGCGATGCCGGGGACGATCTGGAGGCCGCCGGGGAGGTTGTAGGACCAGCGGATGCCGGGGCTGATGACGAGGGTGGTTTCGCGGGCGCCGGCCTCGAGGTCGTTGCGGGTCCAGACGGTTTCGACCAGGGCGTTTACGCGCGGGTGGGCGAGCCAGACGATGCTCTGGCCGGCGGTCCAGGCGCGCTGGTCGCGGGCGGGGGTGAGGGCCACGCCGGCGTTCCAGTGGGCTACGAAACGGGGCGAGAGCACGAGGCTGACCGGGAGCATGAACTGCACGCCCGTGGCGCCGGCGCCGCGGCCCGCGTCCTCGTCGCCGAGGGGGAGCACGAGCGAGAGGCGTGGCGAGATGGCCAGGCGTGACTCACCGTCGCCCACCAGCTGGTAGCGATAGTTCAGCGCGAAATCGCCCACGCCCGTGCTGCCGTCCGCGCGTAGCGCGGTAGCGGTGTAGCTGAGCTGGTGGCGGAGACTGCCCGCCGGCCATTCCTGCGTGAAGCTGGAGGCCCAGTCGCCGCCTTTCGTGGCGAACTGCGCCAGGGCGATGTGCTGCACCACGCCCGGCTCCTGGTTGTACGCCTCCTCGATGAGGAAGCTGTTGTCGGCGATCTGCGCGGTCAGCGGGGTGGCGGCCAGCAGGAGCAGCAGGGCGAGCTTACGCATGACCGAGCACCTGCGAGGGCGGGAAGAAGTGAGGCGTGAAGGCCGCGGGTGTGACCGCGCGGCGCTGGTGTAGGGCGGCACCGGGAAGCTGGAAGAATTCCACGAGACTCTGCAACCCCTCCGCCTGCGCGGCCATTTCTTCGGCCGTCGCGGCCAGCTCCTCGGCGGCCGTAGCGTTGCGTTGCGTGACCTGGTCGACCTGCGTCAGCGCGCGGTTGATCTGCGCCACGCCGCCGGCCTGCTCGTTCGACGCCGCGGCCACGTTCTGCACCAGCTCCGCCGTGCGGCGGATGGCCGGTACGAGCTCGGTCAGCAGCGCACCGCTGCGATCCGCCACGCGTACGCTGCTGCTGGCCAGGCCGCTGATCTCGCGGGACGCGATCTGGCTGCGCTCCGCGAGCTTGCGCACTTCCGCGGCCACGACCGCGAAGCCGCGGCCATGATCGCCGGCGCGCGCCGCTTCGATGGCGGCGTTCAGGGCCAGCAGGTTGGTCTGGTAGGCGATCTCCTCGATGATGGAGATCTTTTCGGCGATGGACTTCATCGCGCTCACGGTCTCGATCACGGCCCGGCCGCTTTCTTCCGCATCGCGCGAGCCCTTCACGGCCATGGTCTCGGTCTGACGGCTGCTGTCGGCATTCTGCGCGATCGAGGCATTCATCTGCTCGAGGCTGGCCGTGGTCTCTTCCACCGCCGCCGCCTGCTGGCTGTTGCCGCTGGAGACGGACTGCGCGGTCGAGGAGACCTGTCCTGCCGCCTGGGCCAGCGAGCTGGCGGCCGAGCGCACTTCGCCGAGGGTCGCGGCCAGCTTGCGAAGCATGGCGTTGAAGGCGATGCCGAAGCTGTCGTTCGCCGATCGCGGCTGCACGTCCACCGTCATGTCGCCCGCGGCCATGCGGTCGGCCACACCGGCCATCGACTGCAGATAGCCGTACATGCCGTTCATGGCCCGGCTCAACTCCCCGAGCTCGTCGCCGCGGTCGTCGAACGTGAGCCGGTCGCGGATGTCGCCCATGGCCGCACGCGTGGCCGATTGCGACATGCGCACGATGGGCCGGGCGATGGAGCCGGCGATGAGCACCGACAGCGTCACGCCGATGATCACCAGGGCGAGCAGGAGAATGTACGTGAGCGTGCGGGCCATGTCGTAGCGGTCGACGGCGCTGGCGTAGGCCTGCTGCGCGAGACGCTGCGTGGCCGTCTCCATCTCGCCGATCACCGCTTCCTGCTGCTGGCGGACCGGCAGGTAATCGGTGACGTATTTGGCCTTGGCCTGGTCGATCTTGCCGTCCGCGATGAGCTGCAGGACGTCGTCTTCGAGCCGGTTCACGACGGTCGAATCCATCTCCGCGGCCCGTTGCACGAGCACGAGGATCTCGGCCGGCGGGGCGAGCTTGACGATGTCGGCCACGTCGCGCACGAACTCCTCGTCCGCGGCGCGCTTGCGGTCGAACTCCCGCCGCTGCGTCGAGTCGATCAGGTAGCCACGCATGCCGTCGCTCATGGTCATCATGTCGAACCGGAGCTCCAGACCCTTCTGCCGGATCATGTCCGAGACCGTGACCACGGACTCGAGCTGCCGGATGCTGGTGGTCAGCAGTTGCAGCACGACGCCGCAGACCACTGCTCCGACGACCACGACGGTCAGAAAGCCAGCAACCAGCCGGCGGCGGATATTGAAATTCATGCGTTCTCCCTATGTGCGACA
>JAXDJK010000402.1:0-4028 GCA_034665665.1 Acidobacteriota bacterium | reverse complement strand
AGGAACTCCGAGGAACCCGAGGAACCAAGCTTCACCCCGCCACCCGAATCCCCGCGGCCCGGATCTTCTCCCACACCCAAGGACGCAGAATCAGGTCCGACTTGTCCTTGCGGCAGTTCGGCCTTCCGTGCCGTGCCACACGATGTGGCGTTTGGGCGTTTGCTGCAGGAACCACTGGCCCGCGAAGAGCGGGTAATTGCGGATGTTCATGACCTTCTCCATCAGGGGACGATTGCGGACCAGCGGCAGGCCACGTCCGTGAGGGCGGGTGTGCTGCTGAGGAACGCGGGGGTTGGTGTGGCGCCGGCGGCGTTGCCGAGGACGCGTTGCGTCACGAGGCTGTACGCATCGGCGTAGAGAATCGAACAGATCACGGAATGGCGCGCGGCGAAGCGAAGGCCGACCGGGTCGTCATAGAAGCCGCGCCACGACTGGAGCAGCATCCGTACGATCGTCCAGACCGAGTAGTACCAGCGCATGCGGAAGAGCGCGTGCACCGCGATGTCGTAGCCCTCAGTCTCGGTGATCAGCGGATCGCGGCGGACGCGGATCAGGTGCGTGCCGATATAGCCGTCGATCCGCCGCGCCTGCACGCCGCCCAGCGTGGCCTCGCAGATGCGCCCGTCGCCGAGGTACACCGCGGCGTGGTGCCAGCGCGCGTCGATCGGGGCGAAGCCGCCCCGCTCCTGCGCCAGGACGATGCGGCGCGAGAGAAACTCCGGCGCGAGGGCGCTGACGAGCACCAGATCGCCGGCGCGCCAGGCCCGGACGTCTGGGAAGCGGCCCAAGGCGCGGACGCTCGCCGGGATCGGACCGGTCGGACGCCAAGTGCCGTGGGTGGTCGGGTCGAGTGGATCGAGGACGTGTTGCATGATTGCCTCACGCCGCATGCGAGTGAATGTGAACGTCACGCACGCGTCCGTCCTCGACGGCGAACGTGACGTGGCGGCCGGCCCGGAGGTCGAGGGCGCGGGCGCTCTCGCCGCGGTAGCCGGCGATCTTGTCGAAGGTGAAAACGTAGAGCGCGCCGTTGTCGGCCGTCCGGATGAAGCCGAGGCCGAAGTCCTCGACGCGCGTGATGATCCCTGAGCGCATGAGCGCCTCCTTTCGAAAAGAAGGGACCGGCCGGAGCCGGCCCCTTCGCGTGACTGCGGTGGATGGTTAGAGGTCTTTGCCGGCCCGGAACTGCGCGACCGGAACGACCGGGTCGCCGGAGGGCAGGAGGTCGATGCCGACCGTTTTGAGGACGCGGAGCCGGATCGCGTTGAGACCGGCGGTGAGGAGTTGCGCGGCGAAGGGCTCGCCGCCGCTGGTCATCGTGGCCAGTACGCCGTGGGCGGCGCGCTGCTGCAGCTCGAAGAGTTGCAGAGCGCGTTCACCGTCGATGACGCCGCGGCGCAGGAGCGCTTCGATGTCGCCGACCGTACGGGCCAGCTTGCGCATCTCCACCACCGCGAACGGCGCGACCGATTTCCATTCGGAGCCGGCGGCGCCGCGCGCGGCGTTGAGGATGGTCTGGGCGAGGAGTGCGTCGTTGATGTTCACGGCTTCACCCCCTTGGCCGCGGCTTTCGCCGCTTTCGCCGCCGCCGCTTCGGGTCCCGTTTTCCGGGGACGTTTGGACGCGGCCAGTGCGCGCTTCATGTTCTCCAGTTGCGGAACCTGAACCTTGCTGATGGTGGCGATGCGCTGACCGAGGACACGATTGCGGAGATTCCGGTTCAGACCCTTCGCGATCTGGTACGCGCGGAGGGCCTTCATGCCGGCCCCGGCGCGTTCGACCTTGATGGTGTAGCGCACCGCCCGGGTTGCGAGCTCCAGCGCGTCACCGAGCGGGGTGTACGCGGTGGAGAAGTCGACCACCTCGCGGAGCTCCTCGCCGGTGAGGCTGGCTGCGGCGGCCATGGCCGGCGTGGTGTCGGCCACGGTAGCCACCGCGATGAGGAAGTCATCCGATACTGAGGCGGAGGCATCGATGGAGTGATCCTGTTCGGGGGTTGGATATTCGAGGTCGCGAATGAGCTTGACGGCCTCGTTGATGAGAGACATGGCCTGGCGGGCCGTTTCGAGATGGGTCGAGCCAGGTGTGAGTACTTCGGTTGTTTCAGCCATGAGAATTTTCCCTTTCCTTTTCGAGTGGTCTTTCCGAAGCCGTCCGCTGCGCATCGGCAAGCAACTGAATGACCACGGCGATTAATCTACGCCTGTTGATGTTTATAGTCAACTACGAAAAAATATGCACAAGCAAAAAGATGCCTCGCGAGGCGCAAAGGATGTCGATCGAGGTGTGGGTACGCCTCGCGAGGGCGTGGAAGGTGCCTCGCGAGGCGTACCCCATGTCTTGCGAGGCATGCCTCGCGCTTCGCGAAGCGTGAAGGATGTCGATCGAGGCATACCGGGCGCCTCGCGAGGCGCGCCGACGCTTCGATCGGCGTAGGGTGCGCTTCGCAAGGCATCCCTACTGTCATCTCCGGTAGAAAGACTCGCCACCGGTGTACAATTCACCCCATGTTGATCGGCAAGCAGTTCGCTTCCGCACGGATCGCCCAGGGTCTATCCATCAGCGAGCTCTCGCGCCTGTCCGGCGTGGACCGCAAGACCATCATGGATTTCGAGGGCGAAGACCGCGGCCAGCTCACCACCCTCAAGAAACTCGCCGCCCACCTGCCCGTGCTGCCGTACTTGGTGCTCCAGGAGAACGGTGCGCCGTCGGCCGACGCCGTGGACGTCCCGCGCGTGCGCCAGCTCGCCGTCGAGGCCATCGGCACCCTTGGGTCGCTCCTCGGCGCCCTCGACGGCCCGGGCCGCGCCCGCGTCGAGCTGACCCCTCCGCCCCCCGCCTCCGAGCGCATCAACCGCGGCCTGCAGGTCTCGCCCGAGTTCGCGGCCGCGCAGCCTCGGGTGGAGCCGGGGGCGCGGAAGAGAGGCCGTCCGCGGAAGGGGTAGGGATTTCCCCCCGCCCGTCACTCCTTCAGTAGATGCCAATGCCCACCACGGCGGACGACTTCCGCCGCGACCTGGAAGAGCTGTTGGAGCGGGAGACGGACGATCCGTCGCCCGTGACGATCGAGACGGCCGTGCTCGAGACGCACGTCGAGCGGGCCGCGGAGCTCTTCCCGAAGAAGACCGCTCCCTCGCCGTCTGCCGATTGACGAGCAGCCGAGGCCGGCGTACTTTGGACGTGTGGATCCCACGCGGAGCGACGCCTTTCTCTCGTTCGTCCACGATTGGTCGGACACCGCCGAGAGTGCCGCCGCCACCGCCGGGCGGCTGGCCCGCCTCACTCCCGCGCAGCGGAACAGGCGGGCGCTCACACATCCCGCAGAGCTGACATGGTTCGTTCTCGACGCGCTGACCGACCTGTCGATCGACGCCCGGCGCCGCGACCTCACGGAGGCGGAGGAACTGGCCGCTTTCGTCGAACAGCACGCGGCCGCGGCACCGCTTCGCGATCCAGCGGACTACCCGGCCATGACCTTGCGGGCCCGCGCGGCGCGGGAGCACGGCAATGCCCTGCGGCAGAAAGATCAGGTGACCGAGGCGCTGGTGGCCTTCGAGCGTGCGGCCGCGTTGTACGACAGCTCGCCCGCGGCGGCGCGCGATTCCGCGGCCATGCTGCGCGGCATCGGCCTCGTGCAGCATCAGTTGCAGGATTCTCTGGCCGGCATCGCCAAAATTCGCGCTGCGGCGGCCCTGTTCGAGGAGGTCGGCGATCAGGGTGGTGTGGCGCTCTCGCTCCTGTACGAAGCATCCGTGCTGTATGAAGCGGATGATCCCGCGTCCGCGGCCCCGCTGTTCCGCCGCGCGCTGCACATCGCCCGGGAGCTCGGCGACGAGCCGCTGCAGGCGGCACTGCAGGGCAACCTGGCGCACTGCGCCGTCTGGGCCGGCCAGTTGGCCGTGGCGGTGGCGTTCTTCCACAGCGCGATGACGTTGTACGAAAAACACGGAATGCTCACCGACCGTCCACGCCTGCTCTGGGGCCTGGCCCGCGTGGTCGGCGAGCAGGGACGCATCGACGAGGCCCTG
>JAXDJK010000401.1:0-3480 GCA_034665665.1 Acidobacteriota bacterium | reverse complement strand
CATCGATCACCCGCCCGGCGAAACGCTGCGGTGGCTCGAGGGTCAGCTCCAGCGCTGCGGTCTGCCCCGGCGGGAGCGGCTCGATCCGTGCGCGGGCGGCGCCACTCGATGACGCGGCCGTCACAACGAACGGATGCGAGCAAGGCGCCGCAACCGTCAGCTCGCCCGCGGCGTCCGTCGCGCCGAGCACGAAACGCTCCGACGACACGATCGCCCCGGCAACCGGAGCTCCGGCGCCATCACGAATGCGGAGAACGCGTGGGCAGGTTTCCTCGGTACGCAGATCGAGCGCGGCACCCGGGACCCGGCGCGCCTGCACTTCGGGCAGACCGGAAGCGATGACGGCTACGTCGAGGCTCTCGCCGCGTCGTCGCGGCAGCACCATCGAGCCTTCGGCATCCGCCGCCGCGGCACGCGGCGCGATGCTCCAGCCATCCACCGGCTTCGCCGGCAGATTGGGCCACCCGATGGCCCGTGCATCGACACGGGGGCGACGGTCTCCATCCACCAGCCGGAGGCGGAGCGGGTCGCTGGGCTCCAGCCGCAGCGGCGGCAGGTCTACGGGGACGAGCAGCGGATGCAGCGGCGCGTTCATCGGCAGCATGCCCGGAGCCGCCACACGCACTTCGTACATCCCCACGTCGGGCGCGATGAGGCGGAACCGCCCCTCGGCATCGGTGACGGTTTCGGCCAGCGGCGCCGCATCGCGTTGTGCGGTTGCCAGCGCCACCGGCACCTTCACCGCCGCCTTGCCGCGTGCGTCGAGAACGCGACCGGTGATCTCGATCTCGGAAGCCGAGGCAGGCGGCGCAGGCATGGCCGGCGCCGCCGCCAATAGCGAGACGAGGACGACACCGCCGAGCAACACGGCGCTACTCCAGCGGTTCGGACGGGCGGAACATCGAGTCGGCGATCTCGGCATTCACGGCCACCACACAGTGGGTGGGCCCAACCGCGTGCGCGACCACCACGCCATCGACCTTCCGGTAATCGCTGAGGACCTGCACCACGTTCCGGTCTTCGCCCCACGGCGCCGTGAGCACCCGCGCGCGCTGCACGAGATAGTAGGTCTCGGCATCGATCCACAACGTGACTTCCTCGCGGCCGGGCCGGTTCAGGGACAGCTTCCAGGCCGGCCGCTGGTTGACCGGCTCCTGCCCCAGCAGCTGCACGCTGACGCCCGTGGACGGCAGGTCCAGCAGGTCGCTCAGGATCACGAAACCGTTCTGCCAGCGCTGCTGCTCGTCGGGCTTCATCCGCCGCGGCGTGGCCGGGCCTTTGAAGGGGTCGGCGATCCAGGCGGTGGTGCCGTCGAACGCGGTGACGAGGGTCTTGCCGGAGTAGGTATCGTCGCGCTCTTCGCTGCGGAACTTGCCCGGGCGCTTCCAGACCCAGACGAACGACCCGACCGGGCCGGAGCCCTTCACGAGCAGCGATTGCACCTTCTCCCAGCGGGCGCCGCCGATGGCCTCGAGGTGGCGGCGGACGATCTCATCCGCGTCCGGCGCAGCAGCGAAGAGACCGGGACTCATGGTCAGGAGAAGAAGAAGGATGACGAGAGGCCGTGCAACACGATTCCAACCACCAGCGAGAGAAGTTCTCATGGTCGCTCCGTCGTGATTCGTGATCGGCAGATTATCCGGCTTACTTCCGTCCCGGCGCAAGTGCGGAATGCGCCGGGTGGCATTCAGTGCAACAATCCGGGCGACAAACATCGGAGGAGTAACCATTGGCACGTCCGGAGTTCCTGAATTTCAAAGTCGATCACATGACGCTGCTGGTGCAGCCTGAGCTGTACAACGTGGCGTACGTCATCTTTCGCACGGTCTTCGGCGCGGGGCCGGAGCACGTGGTGTACGAGAAGCGCAAGGAGTGGGTGCCGGGCCAGGGCGAGCAGTCGCTGACGTACGCAATGCAGGTCGGCGCGGGCGCGGAGACCTCCGCGGAGCTGCAGACGACGATGATCGCGGTGGTGCAGCCGTCGGAGCCGGCGAGCATGTCCTCGCACGTGCGGGAGATGCTGGACGGCCACCGCGCCGCCGCGCACTGGCAGCACATCGCCCTGCGCACGCCGGACCTGCTGGCCTTCCACGACCACGCCACCGCGCGCGGCGTGAACTTCATCACCCCGGTGCTGCGCGATGAGAGCGACGACGTGATCCAGGTCTTCTCCGGCGAGTGGTTCTTCCCCGGCTCCCCCGCCAGCGGCATGTTCTTCGAGTTCCTGCAGCGCAATCCGACTGAGGAGCTGCTGCAGAAGATGGCCGACCGCAACCGCGAGTCGTGGTTCAACGACAAGACGTTCCTCGGCCTCTACGGCGAGAAAGAGCAGGAGTACCAGAGCGGCAAGGTCACCCCGTTCCTCGACGAGGAGCTCTTCGAACAGATCCGCACGATCCTCGGCAGCAAGAAGTTCTGGGAGATCGGCGAGGACGACATCCGGCGCGCCGAAGCGGCCATGCTGGCGTACGGCGCCGCGCGGCGGTAGCCAGGTTTGTCATCCCGAGCGTCGAGCTCGGGATGACAAGTTCTACCGATCCACCCACTTCATCGCCGTCTCGCTGTAGCGCGGGCCGGCGATGGCTTCGGGGGCGAGCGCGTCATTCAACTTCTTCACCTCGGCCGCTTCGAGCGTGATGGCGGCGGCGCCGGCGTTCTCCTCGAGATAGCTGCGGCGCTTGGTGCCGGGGATCGGCACGACGTCGTTGCCTTTGTACAGAAGCCAGGCGAGGGCGATCTGCGCGGGGGTGGCGTTGCGGCGGGCACCGATGTCGCGGACGACGCCGGCGGCACGCATGTTGGCGTCGAAGTTCTCCCCCTGGAAGCGGGGATCGTTGCGGCGGAAGTCGCCTTCCGGGTACTCCTCGGCGCGCTTGACGTTGCCGGCCAGGAAGCCGCGCCCGAGGGGGCTGAACGGGACCAGGCCGATCCCCAGCTCGCGCAGCAGCGGAATGATCTGCGGCTCGAGGTTCCGCTCCCACAGCGAGTACTCACTCTGTAGCGCGGTGATCGGGTGGACGGCATGCGCGCGGCGAATGGTCTTCTCTCCCGCTTCGGACAAGCCGAGGTAACGCACTTTGCCGGCGCGGATCAGCTCCGCCATCGTGCCGACGACGTCTTCGATCGGCACCAGTGGATCGACGCGGTGCTGGTAGAGGAGGTCGATCGTATCGACCTGCAGCCGGCGCAGCGAGCCATCCACCGCCTGCCGGATGCGCTCGGGCCGGCTGGTGATGCCGTTCACCTTCCCGTCCTCGATGTTCCACCCGAACTTCGTGGCGATCACCAGGCCCTTGCGGCGGCCCTTCAACGCGCGTCCGAGCAGCTCTTCGTTGTGGAATGGCCCGTACACCTCGGCCGTGTCGAAGAAGGTGATGCCGAGGTCGAGCGCTCGGTCGATGGTGGCGAGCGATTCCTTCTCGTCCGCCGGCCCATACGACTGGCTCATGCCCATGCACCCGAGGCCGATGACGGAGACTT
>JAXDJK010000400.1:0-5652 GCA_034665665.1 Acidobacteriota bacterium | reverse complement strand
CACCGCGGACGATCGCTACCTGCACACGGCCTCGTTCGCGTTCTCGTCCTCGATGCGGCAATTCCTCCTGCCGCTCTCCCGCGGGGCCGCGGTGGTGATCGCGTCGCAGGAGGAGCTGCTCGATCCGCCGGCGTTGTTGGACCGCATCGACGCGGATGGGGTGACGGTCGCGGATCTGGTGCCTTCCTATTGGCGGCAACTGACCCGGCAGCACCTACAACCGGCCAACAAGCTGCGGCTGCTGCTGTCGGCAAGCGAGACCCTCCTCTCCGACCTGCCGGCGCGATGGACGGCGCTCGGCCACCGCGCGCGGATGGTGAACATGTACGGGCAGACGGAGACGACCGGGATCGTGGCGATGCACACCATCACGCCTGATCGGGGCGGCGAGGTGCGCCCCGTCCCCATCGGCGGGCCCATTCCCGGGACCACACTGCAGGTCGTCGATTCGGCCGGCAGGCAGGTGCCGATCGGCGTAGTCGGCGAGTTGCTCGTGACCGGTCCGGGCGTCGGTCTCGGATATCTCGGCCGCCCCGAGGAAACGGCCAAGCGATTCGTGGGCGACACCTACCGCACCGGTGATCGGGCCCGGCGCCTGCGCGACGGCACATTCGTGCTGATGGGCCGCATCGACGAGCAGGTGAAGGTGCGTGGCTTCCGCATCGAGCCGGGCGAGATCGAGGCGGCGCTGAAGGCGGATCCGCGTGTCGAGGAATGCGCGGTGGTGGCCCGGCCGGATCCATTCGGCGAGGATCGGCTGGTGGCGTTCGTGGTGCTCCGGCAGGACGCTTCGTTCGAGCTGGAGCCGGCGTCGTCGCTGCGTGCCGCGCTCAGGACAACCCTGCCGGCCTACATGGTTCCGCCGGTCATCGTGGCGATCGATGCCCTGCCGCTGACGCCGACCGGCAAGGTGAACCGCGCCGCGTTGTCGCCTCCGGATGTGACCCACACGGAACCCGGCATCACGCCGAACCAGCCCGCCGAACTGCTGCTGGCCGGGCTGTGGTCGCGGTATCTGGGCGTCGCGCAGGTCCGCCCCGACGACAACTTCTTCGACCTCGGCGGCGACTCGTCGACGGGCATCCGCATGATCCAGGAAGCGAACCTGGCCGGCCTGGCCCTCACGCCGAATCACCTCTTCCGCTACCAAACTCTCGGCGCCCTGGCCGGCGCGGCATCGCAGCCCGAATTGTCCGCGGTGCGTCCCGCACCCTCGGCTGCCCAGCCCATCCGCGTGACACTGGACAGTGCGCGCAGCTTCGGCGAGGAAGCGCTCCTGCAGGCCGGCCTCACCCGCGAGCACGCCGCGCTCATGACCAGCGTCCAGCTCGAGGCCAGCCTTCGCGGACAGCCTACCCACAACCTCGGCGCCATTCCGCGCTACGCCCGTCGCCTCGCCTCCGGCGCGACCAACGCCCGCCCCGAGATCCGCATCGTGCGCGAGACCGGCGTCAGCGCACTCCTCGACGGCGACAACGGACCGGGCCAGCTGGTGGCGCTGGCGGCCATGGACCTGGCCATGGAAAAGGCCGCCGCCACCGGCATCGGCGTGGTCGGTGTGCGCCGCTCCAACCATTTCGGCGCGGCCGGTCACTATGTATTGCAGGCCGCCCTGCGCGGTCTGATCGGGCTGGCCACCACCAACAGCGCGCTCTGGCTCGCACCGACCGGCGGCGTGACGCCCCTCTTCGGCACGAATCCGCTGGCCGCCGGCTTTCCCGCCGGGCGCCACCACCCCATCGTGCTCGACGCGTCGATGAGCGTGACCGCGAAGGGGAAGGTGGCCCAACACCTGGAGGAGGGCCGGCCGTTGCCGCCCGGCTGGATTTTCGATTCCGCCGGCCGTCCCTCCGTCGATCCCGCCGACCTGGTAGCAGGCCTCGGCATCCCCATCGGCGGCCACAAAGGCTACGGCCTGGCCCTGGTCATGGAAGCGCTGAGCGGCGTGCTGACCGGTGCCGGCTTCGGCTCCGACCACAGCCGCGCGCGGCTGAAGCAGCAAGGCCTGCCACCCGACTTTGGCCACTTTTTCATGGCCATCGATCCGGAGCTGTTCCTCTCCCGCGCCGAGTTCCTGTCCCGCGTCGACCGGATGATCGACGAGGTGAAAGGCGCGAAACGGATGGCGGGCGTGGAGGAGATCCGGCTGCCCGGAGAAGCCGAGCTCCGGGCGCGCGAGCACAACCTGCGCGAAGGCGTACCGCTGTCGCCGGCCGTGTACCAGGCGCTGGAAAAATACCGGCGGGACGCGGGCCTCCGTTCGGAGCTGGTTGCTGTTGAAATGGTGGAGGAGCTTGCGGGACGTGCCTGACGGGTCCGGCAACCTGGCCGCCTTCACGCGGGCCGACATCGAGCAGACCATCCCCGCGCGCTTGGAGAGCGTCGTGCAGCACGTGCCGGACCGGCTGGCGCTGCGCGGCGGCGGCCGGTCGTGGACCTATTCAGAGCTGAATCGTGCGGCCAATCGCATCGCCCACGCCATCCGCGGGCGCACGCCGGCCGGCAGTGGCCGCATCGCCTACCTGGTGGATCAGTCGCCGGACATGGTCATCGTCACGCTGGCCATCCTCAAGGGCGGCAAGACCTACGTGGCCATTCATCCGCACATGCCGGCCGCGACGCAACGGGCGATCCTGCGCGACGTCCGGCCGGACCTGCTGGTGACCACCGCGGCGCGGGAGGGTGATGCGCGCGGAATTGCAACCGGGATCTGCGAGGTGCTGGTCCTCGAGACGGTCGGCGAGCAACATCCGGATCACGATCCTCCCCGCACAACGACGCCGCGCGACGCGTCCACTCTGTTCTACACCTCCGGCTCCACCGGTCAGCCGAAGGGGGTGGTCAAGAGCCACCGGGCCGTGCTGCATCGCGTGTGGCTTTCCACGCAGCACGACGCCATCACCATCGACGACCGGCAGTCGCTGCTGACCCACTGCAGTTTCTCGGCGTCGGAGTCGGACATGTTCGGGGCCCTGCTGCAAGGGGCGGCCGTGTTCACGTTCGACATCGCTTCGCGCGGGTTTTCGGAATTTGCAGCATGGCTCGACGGCGAGCGCATCACCCTCCTGCATCCTCCCGTGCTCTTCTTTCGCCGGTTCCTCTCCACGCTCGCGCCGGGGCAACGCTTCCCGGACGTGAGGATCGTGGCGTTGGCCGGTGACGTGGTCCTCCCCTCCGACCTGCAGACGTGGTGGGAGCATTCGTCGCCGGACTGCGTGGTACTGCATCGCTTCTCGATCACGGAGGCGGCCATGCTGACCGTGGCCCGCTTCGATCGCGATGCGGATTTGAGCACGAGCATCCTGGAGGCGGGGCGGCCGGTACCGGACAAGACGCTTCGGCTGGATGCCGAGACGGGCGAGCTGTTCGTGCAGAGCGATTACCTGGCGGACGGTTACTGGAACCGGCCGGAAGAGACGGCCGCGGCGTTCACCCCTGCTCCCGACGGCAGCGGGCAACGCGTCTATCGCACCGGCGATCTGGGGCGGTTCTCGCACGACGGCACGTTCGTCTTCCTCGGCCGCCGCGACGATCAGGTCAAGATCCGCGGCTATCGCGTGGAGCTCCGCGAGATCGACGCGGCGCTGATGCAGCTGGATGGCGTGAGCGAGGCCGCCTGCGTGGCGTGGAAGGAAGACGGCGAACAGCGGCTGCAAGCCTTCCTGGTGTGGAAGGACGGGCGCCCGTCACCACCCTCCGCGATTCGTGCGAGGCTCAAAGAGTTGCTCCCGGAGTGGAAGGTCCCGGAGGAGTTTCACGCCGTCGCCGCGTTGCCGACCACGTTGACCGGCAAGGTCGACCGGCGGTCATTGCGTAGTGACGTTTCCGCGGCCGGCAGTGGCGACGAACCCACCATTCTGGCGGTCTGGTCCCGCGTCCTCCGCCGTGAGGTCGGGCTCGACGACGCCTTCTTCGCGGACCTCGGCGGCAGCTCCCTCGACGCCCTCGAGATCGTCAATGAGATCAACCGCATCACCGGACGCCGCCTGCCGCTCTCGCTGCTGCTGGAGCTGAACACCGTCCGCAAGATGTCGGGCTACCTCGACGCACACCCCGACCGCGAGCGCACCGCGATCGCGCTGCAGGCCGGCGGGTCGCTGCCACCGCTCTTCTGCGTCTCCGGCAAGGGAGGGAGCGTGATCCGCTTCCGCGCCCTGGCCGAAGCCCTCGGCAGCGATCAACCGTTCTACGGCCTCACCCACCACGGCATCGCCCCGCCCTCGCTCCCCTCCACCCTGGCCGCATTGGCCGCCTGTTACGCCGACGCCATCCGCGAACAGCAACCGGAAGGGCCGTACTACCTGGCCGGCTATTCGGCGGGCGGCCTGGTGGCCTTCGAGACCGCCCGCCAACTCGCCCGCGCTGGTCACACCATCGCCTTCCTCGGCCTGCTCGATACGTCAGCCACCAACCAGCGCGTCTCGCGCTGGAAGTACTACCAAAAATACGCGACGATCTTCCGCCGCCGCCCCGCGGCCTTCCTCCCGCGCCTCGGGCGCGCCATCGCCCGCCGCGTCTCCCACGCCGCAGGCTGGGCTCGCACCGGCACGTGGCCGTCCGTTCCGGCGCTCGAGGAAAATCGCTTCTACGATTCGCTGCGCCTGCAGGCTTCGCTGCAACCGTGGCCCGCCTCCGCCACCCTCTTCCTGGCGCGTGAGGGAACCGGAGCCCACTCCGCCCGCCGCGACGCCGGCTGGGAATCGCTCTGCGGCGCCGGCCTGACCATCGTGGAGATCGACGGCGAGCACGACACCATCCTCACCACGGATGTCCATGGCCTGGCCCACGCGCTGTCGCAGGCACTGGCGAGCGCACGGTAGCTCGTACCTGGCAGGCAGTTTTTTTCAGCACCGGCCTCCCGAGCGCGCGCGGACGGGACGTCCACGAGCCTGCAGGCGGGACGCCTGCGCTCCCGACGCTCCGCGTCGATCAGCCGCTCGCTGCGTCGAAAAGCGTGAAAGGTCTACGCGAAGCGTTTGGACTGCTGTGGCCCGAGCCACAGCTTTTGTACAGCCACAGGCGATGCGGTGGCACCCGGCAGGTAGTTGCGTGCGGGCCACGGCGCTGCTCATGGCTGTACAAAGCGGCAGAAAGCTGCCGCAGTCCAAACGCTTCGCGTAGACCTTTCGGTGAACGTGACCGCGTCACGACTCCGTACGTCGCGACAAAGCGGCGCCTGAGGTGAGGTCGCCGGCAGTCCCAACCTGTCTGCCGGGAGGCATTCCGAGTTTCCAAAGACCGAAGGTCTGACCCCCCACGACTTGGCCCCGCTGACACACAATGCGCGATCTGCGCGACCCTTCCAGGGTCGTCTTCTGAAATCGCATCTGGTCCGGGGGTCGGCAAACGGCGCCGACCCCCGGCTATCGTCCGTTACCCCTTCGGGGTAAGAGGCGCCGACACCGGTCAGTGCCGGGCGTTTGCGGTAGCACGCTGCGCACGGCAAATTCTACGGTCGCCGGCGAAGACCGAAGATCTGGCCCCACGAGGCACTGGCCCTACGCCCGCTAGCCCAAAAACGCGCCGGACTACGCGAAGCGTTTGGAGTGCGGTGTCGCCACCGCTTTTGTACAGCCACAGGCGTCGCAAGTGCCGGTCACGGCAAGCGTCGTTTCAGCACCGGCTGCGAGGGTGGCTATACGTAAGCGGTGG
>JAXDJK010000399.1:0-12796 GCA_034665665.1 Acidobacteriota bacterium | reverse complement strand
CCGCGCGTGGGCATGGTCCAGGCGCGCTGGACGCACCTCAACCGCGAAGGCTCGCTCCTCACGCGCGTGCAGGCCATCTTCCTCGACGCCCACTTCGCCATCGAATCCGCGGCCCGCAGCTTCTCCGGCCGCTTCTTCAACTTCAACGGAACCGCCGGCGTCTGGCGCCGCAAAGCGGTAGAAGAGGCGGGCGGCTGGTCCTCGTCGACCCTGACCGAAGACCTCGACCTCTCCTATCGCGCCCAGCTCGCAGGCTGGACCTTCGTGTTCCTTCCGGACGTCGAAGTCCCGGCCGAGCTGCCGGCCGCGCTGAGCGGCTTTCAGGAGCAGCAGCACCGCTGGGCCAAGGGTTCGATCCAGACGGCGCGCAAGCTCGGTCCATCGATCGTCCGCAGCGGCTTCCGCACCGCTACCAAATCCGAGGCCCTCTTCCACCTCACCAACAACTGCGCGTACCTGCTCAGCCTGCTGGTGGCGCTGCTGATCGTCCCGTCGATGCGCATCCGCTACGCCTACGGTTTCGGCTGGACGTACGTCATCGACCTGACCCTCTTCGCCATCTCCAGCGGCTCCGTGCTTCTCTTTTATATCGAAGGCCAGCGCTGGGCCGGACGCGGCTGGCCCCCGCCGCGCGTTCTCATGGCGCTGTTGCCCGTCGGCATCGGCATGTCCGTCCGCAACGCCTCGGCGGTACTCGAAGGCCTCTTCCAACGCGGCGGTCACTTCCGCCGGACGCCGAAGACGGGAGATTGCGGCACCGAATCCACCCGCGCCGTCCGCGAGCGCCCCCCGCGCATCCCGTGGGGCGAGCTGGCCCTGTCCCTCTTTTTCCTCGGCATCGTGGCCCGCTTCGCCGCCGCCGAACGCTGGCTGGCCCTGCCGTGCCTGGCGCTATTCGCCACCGGCTACGGCTACATCGCCGTCTTCGCCCTCGCCGAGCGCCTCACCTACGCGCATGGGGGTCAGACCGTCGGTCTTCGAAACCAAAGACCGAAGGTCTGACCCCGCCCCAACCAAAGACCGAAGGCCTGACCCCCACCCCAAGCCGGACCGGTGGGGTCAGACCTTCGGTTCGATACTAACGAAGACCGAAGGCCTGACCCCGTCTCAGCTGCCAACCGCCAGCCGAAACCGGTACGATGTCCCCGTGCAACGGCAGAACCTCGGCGACATGCTCGTGGCCGCGAATTTGATCGACCATGTCCAGATGCAGATCGCGCTGGCGGAGCAGAAGGAATCGGGCAAACGGTTTGGCTCCACGCTCGTCGAGTTGAAGTTCATCGACGAGAATGTCCTGGCGGCCTTCCTGTCCAAGCAGATCGACATCCCCTGCATCAGCCTGCTGCACATCGATATCCCGAAGAAGGTGCTGCGCAAGCTCTCCCGGGCCGATGCCCTGGCGTGCAAGGCCATCCCGATCCGGTTCATCGATGGCGATAAGCTCGAAGTGGCCATGGTCGATCCGACCGATACCGAGAACTTCGAGCGCCTGGAGAAAGCCGCGGGGATGACGGTCTCGCCGATGATCGCGCCGGAGAGCTCGATCGAGACCATGCTCGACAAGTGCTACCCGCAGGACGGTTCCGACGACTCCACGCTGTCGATCCGGAAGCGCGAGACCGCACGCAACATGCCGAACGATCCGGTGTTCTGGGACATCGTGGCGGAGCTGGAGACGGGCGACCTCGATCAGCGCCTGTCGCGCATCGAGCAGAGTCTCGACAGCATCTGGGTCCTGCTCGAGAAAGTTCTGCGAACGCTGGAAATCCGAGAGGGGGCGCACCGCTCGGAGCGGTGACGCTCAGCGGTGCGGCGGCTTCTGTTCAGGCGGTGTCGGGCCCTCGGGTTGGGCGGGGTCGAGCTCGACCTCGGTCTCCGCGAGGTAGTCGTCTTCGGCGCGCGCGGCGTTCCGTTCCCGCTCCGTCAGACGTGCTTGCTCATCCTTCTTCTTCTGCGCGTCCCTGGCGGCCGTAGCCTTGCGGGTCTCGTCGGCGATCCGGCGCGCTTCCATCTCCGCGGAGGGGCGGGTGTCGGGCGGCGGGAGCACGATCGGCCGCATGGTCTCGGTGGTGGTCATGTGAACGTTGCTGGTGCTTCTCTTCAGGGTGGCGTCGGTGATGACGATCTTGCCGGACTTTTTTCGGCCGGCGCGGGCACGCTTGGCCGCGGCCACGAGCGGGGAGTCAGGAGTCGCGGCGGGAGCCGGGGCAACCGCGGGCGCCGAGGCGGGTTCGGCGGCTTTCTTCTGCGGCTCGGCCGCCAGGAGCGGCAGCGCCAGCAGCGCCACGGACAGCGTCAGCACGGTTTTCATGGGCGTCTCCTTCCGGATGTAATGCGCGTGGGACGCGCGGCAATTTCCGTTGCGCCCCGAATCTTGCACAGGTCGGTAGCGGAATGACGCCAGAGCTGCTGCTCGCCAAGTTCGGATATCTGGCCGTCTACGTGGGGACGTTCCTCGAGGGGGAGGCCATCCTCGTGACGGCGGGCTTCTTCGCGGAGCGCGGATACCTGAACGTGTACACGGTCGCGGTGGTCGCGTTCGCCGGCGCCTATTGCGGCCACTGCTTCTGGTTCTGGCTCGGCCGGGTGCACGGGGTGAAGCTGCTCGAGCGCTTCCCGCGCATGAAACTGCACTTCGGCAAGAGCATCCGGCTCTTCGAGCGCTACGGCGCGGCCGCGATCATCATCACCCAGTGGCTGTACGGCCTGCGCATCACCTGCGCGGTGATCATCGGCATGTCCCGCATCGGATTGATGAAGTTCCTCATCTACGAGGCCATCAGCTGCGCCGCCTGGGCGGCCGTGATCACGGCCGCCGGCTACTACTTCGGCCGGGCCATCGAGAAGCTCCTCGGCCGGGCCGCGCACATCGAGAAGTGGGGCCTTCTGGCCATCGTGATCATCGCCGTCGGCGTCTGGATCTACCACCGGATGAAAGAACGCCGCGAGAAAGCGGTGTAGGGTAGAGGCAGTTCCTCGGAGTTCCTCGGGTTCCTCGGAGTTCCTCGGCGAATCCGCAATCCCGAGGAACTCCGAGGAACTCCGAGGAACCGCCTTCAGAACCGCACCGCGGTGGTTACGAAGCCCTGCTGCGCCTCGTACGTGGTGGCGCTGTACCGCGACATCAGGAGCAGGCGCGCCACGACCTGGCGATTACCGGTCGGTCCGGCGATCTTCACCTCGAAGCCGGCCGGAAAGCGCGGCAGCCCGGCGGCCGTCCTGGCGTAGACGTTGATCGGCATCCGCAGCGGGAACGCCGCGCGCGGGCTGTCGGGAACGAACGCCACGGAGTAGTCCATCTTCCCGCTGATCCGGCCGCCGCGGAGGCCCGGGAGGATGCTGGCTGTCCGGACGATGCCGATGGTCGGGTTGCGCACGGCCGCGTCGAAGGTGCCATCGGTGGCGCCGGAGAGATCGAAGAACGCGGCGTTGAGCGGCTGGCCGGAGTACCAGGCGCGCGACAGGCCGGCCGTCTGGATGCGCGGCACGAGCTTCCGGATCTGCAGCGTGGTCAGGCTGGAGATCTGGAAGTAGTCGGCGTACTCCGCGCTCACGGACTGCATCAGGTCGAGGGTTAGGCCCGTATTGGCGAAGCCGCGAGCGGCCACCGGTGAGAGAAAAAAGTACTCGAAGCGGTAGCGGTCGGCCATGAACTCGATGTCGGGCGTGCCGTTGTTGTTGTCGTGGTCGTACATGACGCTGAGCGGCGCCATCTGCCGCGCGATCAGCAGCGAGTTGCCGGTGAAGCGCGTGACGTCGGTGTCGGGTGCGACGGACGTCGAGGCGGTCTGCAGGACGGGCAGGAGCGTCGTGGTCCACCGCGGGATGGAGGAGGGGATCTGCAGCGCCGTGCGATAGCTCGTGCCGACGGAGTTCTCCTCGAAGGCTACGCGCGTCTGCAGCAGCTCGAGCTGCAGCGTGTTCACCGCGCGCTGCGTCATGACCGCCAGGTCGTTATGACTCTCGTTGAACATGGTGGCCCGGAGCGTGTCGTCGAGCATCGCGTAGACGATGATCATGAGCACGGAGACGATGGCCAGCACGACCACCATCTCCACCAGCGAAAACCCCCGTTGATGACGGCGCATGGTCAAGACCTCTTGAAGAACGCGCGGAACTGGTGGAACGAGTAGTGAAGCGGCACCTCGTCGCGATAGGCCTCGATCCGCAGCAGGTAGTTGCCGCGGGGGAAGCGGTTCGCCGGGACGCTCCAGTCGTACGTGGTGGTGGTGGTCAGGTAGCCGGAGGCCGGCCGCACGCCCGGTGTGGCTGGCGTGTCGTCCTGCATGTGCAGCCAGGTCCGGCCGTTGTCGCGGCTGTAGAGACGGGCGAAGCGGATGGTCGTGTCGTCCGTCCAGTTCGCCGGATAGGCGGGCGTGTAGGCCAGGCCGTCCCAACGCCGCCAGCTCGATTGCCACTGCACGCGCAGCGAGGCCGGGTTGTCGATGTCGGTCGTGTCATCCGGCGCGGTGATGGCCACGCGCGGCAGCTCGCGCACGCGGCGTGGATCGGCCACCCCGCCGTTGGTGTAGAGCCCCGCCGAAAGGAAGCTGTGCACGAGGCTCAGGAACGACCAGCGGGAGATGAAGGCCGTCCCGGACGCGCCGGCGGGCGAGAGTCCGTTCACGACCACGAAGGCCGACTCGGTCCCGTCGCGCATCGACAGCAGCGCGCTGCCATTGATGTTCGTGCTGTGGCGATAGAACTCCGCCAGCGGTTGCAGCGTCGTGGCCGGGCCGTACGGCACCTGCAGGAAGTGATCGGGGTTCATGCCGGTGTCGTCGATGTCCGTGTCGAACGGCCGCTCGTTCGAGATCGTGTCGGCCAGCGGCACTTCGTAGTTCGCGGCGATGGCCAGCCCCTCGGCCACCAGCGTCCCGGAGGTGCCGTCGGCATAACGGTGATGGAACGTCGACCGCGCGCTGCCGCTCCAGAAGAAGGTCGTGCTGCCCTCTTCCTGCGGCCGCCGCACGGCGTCGAAGAAGCTCGTGCCCGCCGGCAGGTTCGGCGTGATCGAGCTGCGCAGCACGCGCGAGAAGTTGCCCGCACCCGTGCCGGTCGGCAGGTTGCCGTCGGCCAGCCAGGTGTTCCAAGCCGAATCGGGCGTGAGCTCGCCCAGCCACGACATCCCCCACCAGTACGAACCGGACGAGTTCTCGCGAATGACCTTCACGCCGCCGGTGATCGACTGCTCGAAGCCGCTGCCGTTCGCGCCGGTGAATGGCCGCGTCGACACCGGGACGCTGTTGGCGAAGCCGTTCGTCGCGTCGTAGCCGATCTCCCCGCCGATGCCGACGTAGTAGTACGAGAAGCCGGTCATGGTGGTGTAGATGGCGTTGGAGCGGATCACCGCCGAACGGAGCACCTCGTACACGCGGGGCACGTCCAGCTCCAGCATGCCGTCGCGCGAGTCCCACCCGTCATTGGTGGATGTCGTGTCGGCGGTGTTGTTCTTGATGCCGTACCAGGTGCCGCTGCCCGCCGGCGCGTCGTACGACCAGCCCGGCCAGGTGGCGGCGGCATTCGTGGCGCCGGCGTGGAAGTCGTCGAAGTAGCGGTTGTAGCCCATGCCCAGGCGATCGGCGCGCGTGCGGCCCGAGGCCGCGTGCGGGTTCTTCAGGTCGGCGTAGGGACAGTGCCGCGGATCGCCGATCATCTGGAAGCGCTCGGTGAGCGGGAGGTTCGGGTCGTGCGTTGCGTCGCCAAACAGCCAGACGTCGGTGCCGCGCCACGTGTAGGTGCGGGAGAGGTTGCGCGGCGCGCTGGCCGTGGGGAAGGCGGTGCCGGTGCCGAGATCGTTGCCGATCCGCGTTTCCACCGTCACCATCGCGTTCGACGGCAGGGCGAAGGTGGGGATGTTGATGATCCAGCGGGCCGTGTTCTTCACGCCCGTACCGGCTGTGGTCAGGTCGGTCGTGAACGCGTTCGGCGACGCACCGTCCGGCAGGTTCTCCACCGGCGAGGGGATGTACTGCAGCCCATAGAGCAGACGGCTGGCGTCGAGGCCGCCGCCGGCGCAGGGGGTGGGCGTTGTCGTGACGCATGGCGTCTTCAGCGGCGAGTTGTAGAAGTGGAAGATCGTGTCGCCCCCGATCACCTCGTACGACCACCACATCGCGGTGGCCGTTGCCGCGGTCGGCGCCGGGTTGACCGCCGCGTAGGAGTCGAGCTGACCGTTCGCGTCGAAGTCGACGCCTCCCGTGATGGCCGTGACCGCGTTTGGTGCCGGCGACCAGTTCAGCCCCTTCACCGTCACCGTGATTGCCGTGGGCGCGCCGCCGCGTCCGAGCCAGTCCGGCACGGTGGCCGCGTTGGAGGCCGTGTGGTACGAGTAGACGCGCAGGCGCACCACGTCGCTGTTCCCGTAGCGCAGCCGCTCGCTGTGTGTCACCGCGCGGACGTTCGGGTAGAGGGCCGGATCCTTCGCGGCATCGGAGTAGTTCCGCAGCGGCGGGAAGGGGAACATCTCGCCATGCAGGTTGATCACGATGGCGTTGCGGTAGAGGCTCGGCCGGGCGTACATGTCGTCGAGCAGCAGGCGCAGCGTGGGGGTGTCGGCTGATTCCTGCCCCGCGGCCACACGCGCCTGGAAGAGCGCCAGCTCGTCCGGATAGCGCATGGCGTTGTTGTACTGATCGGCCAAGGCGTAGGGCAGCGGGTTGTCCGTGGCGTCGAAGCCGTTCGTGATGACGTCGTCGATGTTCACCCGTGCGTTGAAGGCATCGGGCGGGTAATAGAACTGCACCGGGTAGCCGGTGGGCAGGAGGCCGGGATAGAAATAGACCTTGTCGATCGGCTGCGTCGAATCAGCGGTGGCATTGATGTAGGGCGCGTAGAGCGGATCGCGGCCGTACGAGAGCTTCCGGATCCAGTGCCGGCGAAACTGCAGGCCGGGATGGCGCGCTTCCAGGTCGTTCATGGCGCTGTCCACGAACGTCACCACGTTCTGCATGTACAGCCACCAACCCGGAACGTTCTCGATGGCGACCAGATAGGTGTCGTAGACCTGCGTCGGCGGCATGGAGCCACCGATGGTGCTGAGCACGCTGGCTACTTCTGCCAGCATCCGCGTGCCGGTGCCCTCGTTCACGAACACCTTCACGTTCACCAGCCGGAGGTCGCTCGAGCCGGGGAAGCGCTGCACCGTGATCCGCCGCGAGTAGAGCCAGCGGCCGGAGACGAATCGGTTACCGCTGGCGATGTCGGCCGGATCGGTGACGGCTGCCTGCGTGGTCAGCAGCGGCTGATTGGTGACGCCGTCGTCGAAGGCGTCGAGCACGATCGTGGTGGCGCCGTCCTGCCGCTGCAGCGTCCCGCGGAGCTCCTCGAGGATCGACAGCGCCTTCTGCGTGGCGAACTGCTTGTTCACGTTGTCCTGCGTCGCGCGCAGCGCGGTGGACAGCAGACGTCCCGTGTAGACGACGATCACCGAAAGGATGGCCAGCGAGACCAGCACCTCGGCCAGCGACATACCGCGTTGCGATGCTCGCCTGCGCGTTAGTCCTCCCATTAGTCCTCCGTCCCCACGATCCAGGGGCTGCGGCTGAAGAGGTAGTTGCCCATCTGCTGGCGGATCTGGTCGAGGATGGCCGGGTCGTAGTTGACCTCCGCCACCTCCGAGCCGCCGGAGATCTGGGCGTTGCCGTTGGCCACGATCGCGCCGTTGATGCTCGAGGGCGGCGAGACGTTGAGCGTGCCGCCGACCCAGATCACGCCATTGAAGAAGGTGTCGGACTGCGAGTTCATGATCAGGTTGCCGAGCACGACCAGGATCCCGCTGCCGGTCAGGCGCCGTTGCGAATTGAACGTGGCGTTCCCGCGGATCACCACCAGCGACATGTTCGGGAGCGGGTTCGGCAGCTGGCTCTCGTCATCGACGACGATGTCGGCCATGGCCAGCAGCTCCTGCTGTGTCACGCCGAACACTCCCTGCAGCGTGAAGGCGCCGCTGGTCGTGTTCTGGGCCGGATTGCCGGTAATGGTGCCGTTGCCGCGCGGCGTGCCTGTGGAGGCAGGGTAGGCCGCGCCGATGCCGGAGGCGCCGCCCTGCACGCGCGACGGCCGGACCACGTTGATCCCGTAGCCGTTGCTGGCGCTGATGGCGGCGTTGGCAGGGAGCTGCAGTGCGAGGCGCTGGATCTCGACGCGCATGGTCCGGCGCGCCAGGATGGTATTGCGGCCGACGCCCGGTTGCTGCGTGGCGTCGTTCCGGACGTAGATGATCCCATTCGATTCGAGTTGCCAGATCGTGCCGGCCTGCGGCTTGCCGCGGCGCGTGCTGACGTCGATCACGCCGGTGCGGCGGACTTCATAGCGGCCGAAGACGCGGCCGGTCGACATCACTTCGTACGTGCGGATGATCCCGGCGGTCGGTTGCTCCGTTTCATTGGCCAGCGGCGAGTGGGGCGGGACGTGCGTGCAGACGCCGCCGGTGTCGAGCTTCGGGTCGAAGGCGGTGACCGGCTGCTGGCGCTGGTGGACGAACCAGGCCAGCGATTCGGTCAGTCCGGCACTGGCGGCGTTCACCGCCTGCCCCTGACTGTTGAGCTGCCGCGCGAGCAGGCGGCCGGAGAGGCGCGTGTAGGTGAGCGTGGCCCCCATGACCAGCAGGATCAGGGTGGCCGCGTACAGGACCATGACCAGCGCCACACCTCGTTCCCGGGAACTACCGGCTTCGGAAGACAAGACTTTCCCCCACGGCTCCGCGAGCCCTTTTTCACGGCGTTGGCTGGAAATAAAAAAGGGGCTCTACGCCCCTTTGTTGGTATCCGGACAACAAAAAAGAGGCTATACGCCCCTTTGTTGGTATCGAGTACCGGCGGCTGCTTTGATGTAAGCGGATTCTGTGCGCGGAGTCACAGACTGTCAACGCTGTTTCGTGCCGTATCGTGAAGCGTGCGTGGGGCAGGACGTCAGGATCGCGTGAAAAAAGGAAATGCCCCGCGAGCGGGGCATTTCGAAGGCGGGATGCCGTGGCGCGATCGGCGCGATTACGGCTCGATGACAACGCGCGCGGCCACCGGAGAGGTCGCTTCGGCGCCGTTGTACCAGACCTTCACGCGCTGGCCGGCGACGAGGTCGGCACGCTGCGCTTCGAGGCCGCTCTGCCAATAGACGAGCGTGCCGCGGTTGAGGGAGACGCTCGCCGTCTGGCCGCCTTCAGCAGCCGCAACGGTGATGACGTTTTCCTTCCGCTCGGTGATGGTCCCGCGGATGGACGGGGTGGTGGAGGTGGTAGCGCAGGCAGCGAGGAACAGGGTCAGGGCAATCAGAGCAACAAGAGCACGTTTCATTGATGCATACCTCTTTGGTTGAAGTTGATGTTGCGGAGGAGAACGACCGGCCAGGCGAAAGGTTTCCAAACAGAACGCTCGTTCTGTTGCGAGTCGGTTACAGGTGCGGCCCCGGCTGCTTTCGGCGACTTGTGGCGACTTATTGGATTTTTATGGAGTGATGCCCCGGACGCCCCACATGGAGTAATCTGACGTGCAGTCGTCACGGGGGTCCCAATGCGCCAATTCCGATTCGATGACTTCAAATTCGATTGCGCGTCGCATCTGCTGCTGCGCAAGGATGTGCCTCAGCACGTCTCACCGAAAGCCCAGCAATTGCTCCAGTTTCTGCTTCTTGCCCAGCCGCGTGCGCTGTCGCGCGAGGAGCTCTATGACAAGCTGTGGCCCGAAACGTTCGTCTGTGAGACGAATCTTGCCGGGGTGGTCAATGAATTGCGCCGGGCCCTCGGGGATGACGCCCGGGCCGCCCAATACATCCGGACGGTGCACGGCTTCGGCTACGCCTTCTGCGGCAAGGTCTCGTCGTCCGATTCCGGCGCCGTTCCGCTCGTTCCCGTGGCCATCCTCCTGGCGGAAGGACGGAGTGAGCAGCTATACGAGGGAGACAACGCCGTCGGCCGCTCCCTCGACTGCCGTGTCGTTCTCAACAATGCCAGCGTCTCGCGGCGGCACGCCATTGTCCGGGTTGTCGCCGGCGAGGTCTGGATCGAGGACCTGAACAGCAAAAACGGCACGTATGTCGACGAGCAGAGGATTACCTCCGCGCGTGTCACACGCGAAAGCCGGATCGCCTTCGGGGGCGTCGCCGCAACCATCGTCCGGCGGAAGAGCGGCTCCACCGGCTCGTTACGGCTGCGCGCGCCTCACCCTTCGTAGTGCTTGTGCTCGAGCTCGGCCTGCGCCGCCGCGAGGCGCGCCACCGGCACGCGGTACGGCGAGCAGCTCACGTAGTTGAGACCGCACGAGCGGAAGAAGCGGATGGAATCAGGATCGCCGCCGTGCTCGCCACAGACGCCGACCTTCAGCTTCTCGTTCGTGCTGCGCCCCCGTTCCGTCCCGAGGCGCACCAGCTGGCCGACGCCCTCCTGGTCGATCGAGGCGAACGGATCGATCGGCAGGATCTTCTTGTCGACGTACTCCGGCAGGAACGATCCGGCGTCGTCGCGTGAATAGCCGAAGGTCATCTGGGTGAGATCGTTCGTGCCGAAGGAGAAGAACTCCGCGATCTCTCCCAGCTTGTCGGCGATGAGCGCCGCCCGCGGGATCTCGATCATGGTGCCGACCAGGTACTTCACGTCGACACCCTTCTCCTTCATGACCTCGGTGGCCACGCGGCGGACGGTCTCGGTGGTCAGCTGCAGTTCCTTGGTCGTTCCGACGAGCGGGATCATGATCTCCGGCTGCACGTCGATGCCGTCGCGCTGGACGTCGCAGGCGGCCTCGAAGATGGCGCGCACCTGCATCTCGTAGATCTCCGGATAGGTGATGCCGAGGCGGCAGCCGCGATGGCCGAGCATCGGATTCTGCTCGTGCAACTGCGCGACTTTGTTGCGCAGCTCCACGAAGCCCCAGTTCATGTCACGCGCAAGCGAGGAGATCTGCGCCTCGCTCTGCGGCAGGAACTCGTGCAGCGGCGGATCGAGCAGGCGCACCGTGACCGGCATGCCGGAGAGCTCGCGAAAGATGCCCTCGAAGTCGTCCTTCTGGAACGGCAGGATCTCCGCGAGCGCCTTGCGGCGTCCTTTCTCATCGCGCGCGAGGATCATTTCCCGCACCCGCAGGATGCGCTCCTCGGCGAAGAACATGTGCTCGGTGCGGCAGAGGCCGATGCCGTTCGCGCCGAAGAGGCGGGCCACGCGGGCGTCGTTCGGCGTGTCCGCATTCGTGCGCACGCCGAGGGTACGGATCTCGTCCGCCCAGCGCAGCAGGCGGTCGAAGTTCCGGAAGACCTCGGACTCCTCGGCCTTCATCGACCCTTCCAGCAAAACCTGCACGACTTCGGATGGCCGGGTCGGCAGCTTCCCGCCGAGCACTTCACCCGACGTCCCGTCGATCGACAGCCAGTCGCCTTCTTCCAGCGGCTCGTGTCCTTCGCTGCGCAGCTCGCCCTTCCCGTAGTCGACCTTCAGCAAACCCGCGCCGACGATGCACGGCCGGCCCATGCCCCGCGCGACGACCGCGGCATGTGAGGTCAGGCCGCCACGCGTGGTGAGAATCCCGGCCGCGCTGTGCATGCCGGCGATGTCTTCGGGTGAGGTCTCGATGCGCACCAGGATCACCGGCTCGCTCTTGGCCATCGCCACCGCGCGCTCCGCGCTGAAGGCGATGCGGCCCGTGGCCGCGCCCGGACCGGCCGCGAGACCGCGGCCCAGCAGCCGGCCGCCGGTGAGGGCTTTCTCTTTTTCTTTCGCGTCGAACACCGGCGCGAGCATCTGGATGATCTGGTTCGCTTCCACCCGCTCGACGGCCTCGGTATTCGTGATCAGCCCTTCGTCGACCATGTCGCAGGCGATCTTCACGGCCGCGAAGCCGGTGCGCTTCCCGGTGCGCGTCTGCAGAAGATAGAGCTTCCGCGACTGGATCGTGAACTCGATGTCCTGCATGTCGCGGTAGTGCGCTTCGAGCTTCTTGTAGACGTCGACCAGCTGCGCGTAGACGTCCGGCATCGACGCCTCGAGCGAGGTTTCGTCGCCCACCACCTGCGCTTGCGAGATCGGCAGCGGCGTGCGGATGCCGGCCACCACGTCCTCCCCCTGCGCGTTCGGCAGGTACTCGCCGAAGAATTTGTGCTCGCCGTTGGACGGGTTGCGGGTGAAGGCCACGCCGGTGGCGCAGTCGTCGCCCATGTTGCCGAAGACCATCGACTGGACGTTCACGGCCGTGCCCCAGGCATCGGGGATCTGATTCAGTTTCCGGTAGGTAATGGCGCGCTGGTTGTTCCAGGAGTTGAAGACGGCGCCGATGGCGCCCCAGAGCTGTTCCTCGACATCCTGCGGGAAGTCCTTCCCGCCGCGCTCCCGCACGATGCCTTTGTACGTATCGACCAGCTCGCGCAGGCCCGTGGCCGGTATCTCGGCGTCGTTCTTCGCGCCGAGACGTTCGCGCAGCGCGACCAGCTCGTGATCGAAGTGCTCGCGGTCGATCTCCAGCACGACGTCGGAGTACATCTGGATGAACCGCCGGTAGGAGTCGAGCGCGAAGCGCTCGTCACCGGACGACGCGGCCAGGCCCTGGACGGTTTCGTCGTTGAGCCCGAGGTTCAGGATCGTGTCCATCATCCCGGGCATCGAAGCGCGCGCACCCGAGCGCACGGATACGAGGAGCGGCTTCCCGCGATCGCCGAACGTGCGTCCGACGGATTGCTCGACCTTGGCCAGGTTCTCCGCCACGGCCGCCTGCAGCTCCGGCGGATAGGTCTTGTCGTGATCGTAAAAGTAGGTGCAGACGGCGGTGGAGATGGTGAAGCCGGGAGGGACCGGTACGCCGATGTTGGTCATCTCGGC
>JAXDJK010000398.1:0-6867 GCA_034665665.1 Acidobacteriota bacterium | reverse complement strand
TCCACCGGCATGGCCGGGTAGGGGATGCCGCTGAAGTCGATGTAGTCCATGACCCGGGTCAGGTCCTCGCCGGTGACGGTGAGCGTGGAGTGCGAGCCGTCGTTGCCCGGCGCGACCTGCTGCTGGGTGACCACGCCGTCCATCAGCACGTTGGGCGTGCCGTTGATCGTGACCACGATGATCACCCGCAGCAGCGGGATGGACGCGCCGCCGGCCAGGAGGAAGATCGTGTGCAGCGGCGAGCGGTTGTCGAGCGTGAACGAGAGCTCGAAGCCGCTGGTCTCGCGGGCCCGGGTCGTGACCTTGACCTTCACCAGGGCGTCGAGCACCACGCGCGGCACCGGGACCGGCACGGCCGGACCGATGAGGAGCGTGAGCTGGATGCCTTTCAACATTTTTTGCGGTTTCCAGGTGCTACTTTTTCCTGTGCTTGAAGGTCTGGATATCCGGGAAGCCGCACTTGACGATGGCCCGGTCGTTGGTGGCCTCGGTGTCCTGCCCGCCGTTGTGCATCATTTCGTGCACGAACGCGCCGGCCAGGCTCCAGCGCCCCCAGCGCCAGGTCTCGTCGCTGTATGCGATGTCCGACGGGTCCTTGCTCGAGGCCCACACCGTGTTGTCCCGGTCGTGCCACAGCCGCGAGCCGCTGACGAGATTCGCGAACGTGGCCGCCGTGCCGCCCGGGCACTCCGTCTGGAAGAACTTGTGGCAGACCGGGTAGTCCTTCGGCTTGTTGGCCACCCGCTCGAGCAATCCCATGGCGTCGTCGATCCGGCCCCGGTCTGCTTTCGGGACGACCGAGTAGTCGGCGTCCGGCGGCGCACCGCTGCCGTATGACCAGCGCTGCAGTTGCGGCGCGATCACGTGTAAACGTGAAAAGTCGTGCCCCGCGCCCGGACCGGCCGTCGCGAACGTCTTCGGCGCATGCGCCGCCGCCGCGCGTGCCGCCACGATGCTTCGCGCCAGCCGTGGAATCCGTGCGGCCCGCATCAGCGCGTGCTCCCCGGGATGCCTTCCGGCAGGGTGATCAGGATCTCGCTGCCGATGACGTCGGTCAGCTCGTCGGGATCGAGCACGCGGTTCGCGTCGGCCAGGCGCCAGAACAGCTCCGGATCGCCGAGGTAACGGGCGGTGATGTTGTCCAGCCGTTCGCCCTCGCTCACCAGGTGCACCCCCACCACGGCGAAGCGCTCCGGCTGCGGCACGAAGCGGCGCTTCAGGTAGATGATGGCCGTGCCGTCGGGCGCGGCGATCTTCAGCGTGCCCAGGCCGCTGTAGCGGCTGTTCTGCGGGAACGCCGTCGCTTCCAGCGGCGGGCCTTCCAGCAATCTCTGTAGCGGATCGCTCATGAGATCCCTCCGATGCCCAGCGTGGTGGTCATGGCGCCCTGCGCGGCGGCGGCGAAGCGCTCCTTCTGCCGCTGGTAGGTCAGGTACAGGCTGCCGCCCTTGTGATCGAAGCCGAAGTCGTTGACGTTCAGCACGCGCAGGCCGAGGCTCACCCGGGCCCGGATCGGGTTCAGGCGCGCGTCGAAGGCCTCCTCGGTGATGCTGAAGTCCGTGATCCGCACCGGCACGATCCGCCAGCGGCTCCAGACGAACAGCACCAGCGGCCCTTCCATCGGCACCAGCTCCAGCGTCCCCTGGCGGGCCAGGTTGTTGTTGGCCTGCAGCTGCGCGGTGGTGGGATAGACGATGGTCTCCAGCGCCGCCAGCTGTGCCTGCACGCCCGACTCCACCGCGCCGCGATTGCGGTCCGGAAACTCCAGCTGGTCGGTGGCATCGAGGTCGGCTTCGAGCTTGATCGTCTCCACCGGAGGCCCTTTGATGCGCAGCGCTTCCGCCTTGTCGCCTTCGCCGATCGGCTGCACCTGCAGCGAGCGCGTGAGCGTGTCGGGGTTGTACTGCAATGCGATCACGCGCAGCACCGCCGCGGTGGTCGGGTCAAGCAGCACCAGCCCTCCGTGCACGACGCGCGGTGAATGCGGGAAGCTGCTCATGACTCGGTCTCCTTCGGCGTGGCCTGGTCGAAGCCGCCGCGTACGAGCTTGTCGCCGTCGATGGCCGGCTTGTTGAACGCGATGGTGGGCATCTGGAACTGCCGGTCCGAGGCGTAGTCGAAGGCGGCTTGCATCGTAAGGGCGAGATTTGGCCGGAACGGCCACGAGCCGAGCGTCCAGTCTTTGCGCGTCTCGGTGGAGAACCACTCTGTGAGGCCGGCCCGGGCCACGACGTAGGCGGTCAGGGCGACGTTGAGGAGCAGGCCGAGCGAGGCATTCAGCTCGCCGTGGAAGGTGAAGCGCTGCGGCGTGTACAGCACGTCCGTGCGGATGTCGCTGAGCGCGCGCAGGGTGGCTTTCGCTTCGAGCGAAATGCCGCCCGCGATCTCGGCGACGAAGGCGGAGAGCGCCACCTGCCCCGAGACCTTGCCGCTGATGTAGGCCTCGGCCGGCATGGTGATGCGGCCCTTGAACGACACGCCCGCGCCGGTGTCTTTGGCGAACGGGCTCATGCCCGCGGCGAGCTCCGCTTCCTGGATCACCGCGGGCCCGATCGTGTAGCCGGCGCTGAGCGAGCCTTCCACGCGCGCGATCAGCCCGGCCAGGTTGCCGATGCTCGCACCAGGGATGGGGATGTCGACGCCGACCTCGAAGAACTTGTAATCGCCCTTGATCGGGTCGAAGAGGGGGATCGGTTTGGAGATCTTGATGGCCGCGGCGATGGCGAGCTGCCCGTCCTCCCCGAGGGCCACCCGGCCGGTGGCGGTGAACTTGTCGCCGAGCGGCATGGTCACGCCGCCGCGCCCGGAGAAGTTACCCTTGGCGTACTTCAGCTCTTCGAGCGTGACCGTGGCGCGGCCCTTCTCGAAGACGAAGTTTTTCACTGCGCCGCCGAACTCGCCGTTGGCGTACCAGACGTCGATCGTGCCCGGCTTCTCGAAGAGCGTGAACGGCGCCTTGCCCCAGATGTTCAGCCCCTTCGAGCTGTAGTTTACCGTCAGCTTTGCCGGCCGGAGGCCTGGGATGTGGATGGGTGCTTCGCCGTCGTAAGTCAGCTCGCCCTGGGCGTTCCGATGAATCTTGAGTGTGGCGTCGGATCCGCGCGGAATGCCCACCGTGATCGACCCGGTGGCCGTGATTCCGTCGTTGTCCATCGACACGTCCACCGCCGCTTCTTTGATGAGCTTTTTGCCGCCCGTCCGGAGCTGGATTTCGCTCGTCCACCCGTGTTTCCGGTGATACTTCACCTTTCCTGTGCCTTGTTCGAGCAGAGGAACGTTCGCCGTCACGTCGGCCGACGCCACAAAGTCCGTTCCTTCGACGCTGGCCACCAGCAGCCCGCCCAGGAGCGGCTTGGTCTTGTTGCCGACGTAGAAGCCGATCGAGCCGGACGGCTTGAACTCCGGATGAAGCGGGAATGTCAGGTTCGGTTCGACGAAGTGCAGTCCCTTGAAGGGCGGGCGCAGCGGCGTGTTCGGCGCGAGCGTGGCCGTGAACGAGATCGGCGAGACGTCGATGCCCAGCTTGACGCCCGATAGAAGGGGGAAGCTCGGTACCAATGTGCCGGAGGCGTGCAGCCCTTCCGGCGTGAAGGCCAGTTTGGTGATGGTGCCGCTGCTCATGTAGGGGAAGGTGAACTGGATGTTCTGCGGCGCCCCCTGGGGAATGGTCACGACCTTGTTGATGACCTTCAGGTCGACCTTGCCGCCCTTGGTGATGGTCAGCGGGAGGCGGGCCTTGCCGGAGTCGTCCAGCTCCGCGTGGATGGTGTTTTTGGTCACGTCCAGCGTGACCAGGCGCATGCCCGGCACCAGGCCGACGAACTGGTCGTTATTTTTGTCGTTCTGGATGGCCGCCGTCTTTTGCCCTTTGCCGTAGCGCAGCGTGGCCGGCAGGGCCATGGCCGTGATCTCGTACGGATCGGTGTCGCTGTCGACGGTCGGGGCGACCTTCTCGTTCGGGTCCCCGGCGATGGCGCGCACCTTGTCTTCCACGGTCGTGCAGGGGTCGGTGTGGCCGGGCTGCGGATTGACGGTGCGGTAGCGCACCGCCACCTGGTTCGGCACGGTCAGGTGCGCGTCTTTGAGCGCCTCGCGGATGATCTTGGTGTGACCGATGATCTGCGAGCGGATGGCCGCCTGCGAGGCGACATTCGACGGCCCGCTGAGCATCTGCATGTTCGGCGGCGCGTCGGCCCCGCCGATGTGCAGCTCGATGATGTGGTCGACCTGGCAGGCCGGCGCGGCGGTGGCGGGCAGCGGGTCGTCGAGGAAGTCTTTCGACACGCCGCCGGCCTTGTTCCAGACGGTCGTGGCGTGGGAGATGCCGACGCCGACGTTGGTGAGCCAGAAGCGGCGCAGCGTTTTCGGGTCGGACCGTGCGGCCTTGAGCTCTGAACGGTAATGGCCGTCGGAGGCCACGACGGTTTCGAGGCCGCTGAAGACGGCGGAGTTCGGGGTGCCGTCGTCGTTCGGCCGGGTGAGCAGGGTCTTGTCCTGCCACAGCTTCATGGCCCGGGCCGGCCCCTTCTGCAGCGGCAGGTCGAGCACCTGCACCTCGAAGCGGCGCAGCACTTTGTTGTTCTCTTCGGCCGCTTCGATCTCGGTGATCCCGGCCGCCTTCAGCTTGGCCAGCGCGCCCGGATCGGAGACGGGCTTCGGTGTGGCCAGCCGGGCCAGCATCATCCCGCCGCCATGCGCCACCGCGGGCCGCACCGGTGCGCCGCCGGAGAGCACGTCGCGTGCGATGTCGTCGGCCTCGCGCTCGGAGGTATCGCCAGGGGAGGTGGTCTCGATCCCATCCAGCGACGACGGTCCGACGCCGCTCTGCTGGATGGTGTGCGTCAGCTCGTGCGCCAGCAACTGCCGTCCGGCCGCGGAGTGCGGGTCGTATTTGCCGGCGTCGAAGACGATATCGCCGCCGATGGTGTAGGCGTGCGCGCCGACGGCCTGCGCGGACGCGGCGGCATCGGAGCCGGTGTGGATGCGCACGTCCGAAAAGTCGTAGCCGAAGCGCGATTCCATGAAGGCGCGCGTGTCGCTGTCCAGCGTTCGTCCCGGCGAGCTGAGGACGCGGTGCACGACCGCGGGGATGCCGCGGGCTGCGCCGCCATCCGCATGCGAGGCTTTGCGCTGGAGCGCGGGCTTGCTCTCTTCGGTGCACTTGGAGCAATGCGCGGCGCCCGGCGCACAGCCGCACTTGCGCGCCAGCTGCGGCGCGTGGGCGACGGTGACGCGCTGGGGAGCGCGCGGTGCGGGAGCGGCCACTTTCTCGCTCATCGCCGCAGTGCCCCCCGCAATGCACCGGCGATCTGGGCGCCGAGGCCGCGCATGTGCGTGCGTGGCCGGACCCGCACCGTTCCGCCGTCCACCCGTTCAATGGCACGCCCTTCGCGCGGATCGAGCCGCTGCGCCGCCAGCGCCGCGCGCAGCTCGGCCTGTACGGCGTCGCCAATGGCGTGGCGCTCCCGCGGATCGATGCCGTGGAGCACCAGCTCCTGGATGTGAATGCGGACGGGGCGTCGTTTCATACCCACCCCTCCGTCTCCGAGCCGCTGAGGTTCTTCTCCAGCTTCGCGTACTCGGCGCGGGTGGCGTCGAGGAGGTGCTGCATCGTCACCGGCGAGGCGTCGCGGGCCGCACCGAAGGCGGCCTGCACGGCGATGTTGCGGATGTTGCCGCCGGCGATGGCCAGGCGGGCCAGCTTCTCCAGCTCCACACCCTGGCGCGGCACGGCCGCCGGGAACATGCGCCGCCAGATCTCCAGCCGCTCGCCCGGTCCCGGAAAGGGGAACTGCACCACGAAGCGCAGGCGGCGCAGGAAGGCTGGATCGAGCGCCTCGCGCATGTTGGTGGTGAGGATGGCTACGCCGCGGTAGGCCTCCATCCGCTGCAGCAGATAGCTCACTTCGATGTTGGCGTAGCGGTCGTGGCTGTCCTTCACTTCGCTGCGCCGGCCGAAGAGCGCATCCGCTTCGTCGAACAGCAAAATGGCCCCGCTCTCCTCGGCGGCCTCGAAGACGCGCCGCAGGTTCTTCTCCGTCTCGCCGATGTACTTGCTGACCACGCCGCTCAGGTCGATGCGGTAGAGGTCGAGGGCCAGCTCCGCGGCTACGACTTCCGCGGCCATGGTCTTGCCCGAGCCGCTCACGCCGGCGAAGAGCGCGGTCACGCCCTGGCCGCGGGCGTCTTTCGCGGCGAAGCCCCACTCCTCGTACACGCGGCCGCGGAAGCGCACGGCGGTGACGAGGTCCTGCAGCATCTGCTTCTGCGCCACGGGGAGCACCAGGTCGTCCAGGCCGGCGTTGGTGTCGATGCGCTGGGCCAGGTCGTCCATGCGCCGGCGTGCGGCCACACGGCAGGAGCGCCAGAGCTCGGCCACCGGATCGTCGGCATGACGCACGACGCCGGCGATGCCGCGGATGGCGGCGGGGGAGAGCACGAACTGGGCGACGGCGCGGTCCAGCGCACCATTGAGTCCAGCTGCTGCGTCGCCGAGGGCGTCGGTCCAGAGGGCGCGGTGCTCGGCGGCCTGCGGCCGCGGGACGTCGAGGGTCATGGCCGTGCGCGTGCCGAGGCGCAAAGGATCGCGGCTGCCCGCCAGGAGCGGCACGCGCGTGCGGTCGACGACCTGGCGCACGGCCTCGCCACGCACGGGGTCGTTTGCATCGAGGTTGTCGCAATCGATGAGCAGCGCGCAGCCGGTCAGCCACGACTCGCGCTCGTACAGCCGAATGAAGGCGTCGACGTCGGCGGTGCTGGTCGGCAGCGCCAGCGCGGTGGTGGCGTGCGCGGTCAGGCCGACCCGCGCGCACGCCGCGGCGGTGATGGCCCGGCGGGTGACGGCGTCCGCGGTGGAGAGCTGGATCG
>JAXDJK010000397.1:0-3402 GCA_034665665.1 Acidobacteriota bacterium | reverse complement strand
CGCTCTTTCCTTCGTTCTTCCAGCGCTGCGCCAGCTTGGCGATGGTGGTGGTCTTGCCGGTGCCGTTGACGCCGACCACGAGCAGCACGAACGGCTTGGCGCGCCCGAGGTCGATGGTGCCGGCAATGCGCCGCGGAATCAGCGCGCGGGTCTCCTCGCGCAGGACCTCCGTGAAGCGATCCATCTTCGAGATCTTCTCGTCGCGGACGCGGCGCTCGATGCGATCGACCAGCGCGGTGGTCAGCTCGGCGCCGACGTCCGCGCCGAGGAGCCCTTCCTCCAGGCCGTCGATCGCGCTTTGATCGATCGGCAGGTCGGGAGTCATCGACTCCTTCACCTTCTCGATGATCTCGGTGTGGGTCATGAACAAGCCGCGTTTGAGCTTGTCGAAGAGTGATTTTTTCGGTTCGGCCATGGTTTTATCTCTTGGTCTGTGAGCCCTGCTCGCGCGCGGCGATGGCCTGCTTGACCATGTCTTCGTCGATGGTGAGCGACCCCTCGGCGCGGGGCTCGAATTCGTGCTGGCGGATGACGCGGCGATACGTTTCGCGCAACGAGCGCGCGCCGAGGCGCTTCTGCCGCGCCGCGTCCCAGGCGATGGCGGTCAACGCGCCTTTGGTGATCTGCAGGTCGATACCGAAGCGGCGGAAGTAGTCGCGCGAGGTGCGGAACACCGAGCCCTCGGTCTCGACGAAGATCCGCGCCAGGTCGGGTTCGGTCAGGTCGTTGAGCACCACGATCGATTCGAAACGCGAAACGAACTGCGGCGTCATCCCGTAGCGGAACAGATCGTCGTATTTCAGGTAATCGCGCAGGTGGAACGACAGCTCCTCGCGCACTTCCCCCGACGCCGAGACCACGACCACCGGCTTGAGCGCCACTACGTCCTGCCCCATCGTGGCGCGGCGGAGCACCGCGTCGTACAGCTCCTCGAACGCGCCGCCGGCCACGAAGAGCATGCCCGACGAATTGACGGCGAGTTTCTGCCCCTCGGCTTCGAACTCGATGTTCTCGTTCTCCATCAGCGTCAGCAGCGCTTCCTGCGCCACGATCCCCCGCACATTCGCCGCCCCGCTGACATTCGCCCGGATCTTGTCCACCTCGTCGATGAACACGATCCCATGCTCCACCGACCCGAGCACCAGCTCCAGCGGCGCCTTCGGCCCCAGCGCCCGCCGCGCGTTGTCGTACAGCCGCTTCAGCACCGTCGTGCTGTACCCCTGATGCTCCTCCGCCAGCACATTGGCATTCAGCCGGATGACGTTCGCGAACTCCCGCGTCTCCGGATGCCGCGCCAAAAACTGCTCCACCGCCCGCATGAGCGTGGTCTTCCCCGTCCCCGAGTTCCCGATCAGCAGGATGTTCGGCGCCAGATGCCCGGCCAGGTGCTTGACCAGCGCCACGGAGATCTCGCGGATGGCCTCATCCTGCCCAACCACCGACTTCCGGATCTCCTCGAAAATGTCCTTCGGACGCAGCGACATGCCCGCGCATTCTATGAAACCGCAGAAGGTTCCGCACATGGACACCGGAAGATCGCTGCATTCAAAAACGGCTTAGCCGCGAAGAGCGCATGGTTCGCTCTCTAAGCACCCGCGGCCCGCGGCCTGTCACGCCGGAGGTCGCGGGTTCGAGTTCCGTCGGCCCCGCCCATCTAAGGCGCTCACGCCCCGCCATTTTGGCGGCTTTCGTGTTTCACGGGATCACGAGACCGTATCGCACGGCCGGCGAGGTAGGGAAACGACCTTACCGGTCACTCCTCTTGTGCATGTCCGTCCGATCGTTCGACGCATTCCTCAGTTACAGCAGCGCAGACCGGGACTGGGTCGTTGCTCTGAAAAGGCATCTCGAAGGCCGCGGATTGCGTGTCTGGATGGACATCGAGCAGATCCCGCCCGGCGAGATGTTCGTCACGGGGCTCGAGCGCGGGCTCGATGCCTCGCGCACGATGGTCTTGATCGTGTCGCCGGAGTCGGTCGCCTCCGGCTGGGTCCAGGAGGAGTACGCGCGTGCGATGAGCCTCACCAAGGCGAAGGCCGCGCCGTTGCGCATTATTCCGGTCATTCTCCGCGATGCGGTGCAGCCGGGTTTTCTCGAGAGCCGTCAGCGGGTCGATTTTCGTGATGCCGACGCATTTGAAGCCGCACTTTCCGAACTGATTTTCGGCATCACGGGAAAGAACGTTTCCGAACAGCTCATTCGCGGTGCCCACGACCGGGCGGTCGTAGACCGGCGTGTGGCCACGGAGATCCTCCTTCTTTTTTCCGGTGCGGCGAACGAGGTGCATGCCGATCCGCGCACGCGCGCCGTCCTCGTTGCCGCATCGGGGGTGTACCACGATCTGTTGATCGAAAACCTCTACGGCAGCACGCTGGCGGCCCTGGTGAGAAACTCGGAGCCGCTTCAACGGCAGGTGACGTTCATGCCGCCGGTCGAGACGCAGATCGAGGACGCCGATCTGAGCGATGACGTCATCGACGCCTGGGCCGACCACCCTGAGTTCGGGGTTCTCGCCGCCTCGTACGATCAGCGGAAAGGGGGCAGCGGCGGCGTGAGGGATGCCGCTGACTATATCTTCCGCATGTTCGCCGCCGCCCATCAAATCGGCGCCTCGATCGTCGTGCATCCCGCGCGGTGGCCGCTGTTTCGTTGGTGCATCGAGCGCGCGGGCAGCCTCGCGGAAGTCGTCGCGATCCCTGCCTCGCCCTCGGACTCGCGCATCGCCGAGGCGCGCAGGGACACGATGCAGTCGATGGCTGCCGTGCTCCAGCCACGACACACCGCCGCGCTGTTCCGCTACGGCCCGATGCCGTTCCCTCTGCCTCCCGAGATCGCGGAGCACTATGACGCCGCCATCGTGCCCGAGACCCGGCCGATGATTTACGAATTCTGCGCGCCCGCCGCCGAGGAGGGATGACCGGCGAGCCACGGGTGACACGGTTTCGCGCCGGCATTCGCTGGTGGTCTCTTGCGGAAGTCGCCGAGGAGGTCGTGGGGGCGGGCCCGATTGACGAGCGTGCGGCGGAGTTGCTCTTGGTGCGCCCCTGGAGTGGGCGCTTCGTGGCGATGTGGGACGAGTTGGCGGCGCTGCAGGACGACTGGACGCGCACTCAGGTCGAGGTCGACGGCGAGACTTCCGCCCTCATCGGTCCGGCGCGCAAGGTGCGGCGCTTCCTGGCGGCGTTCGGCCCCGAAGCGGAGGCAACGGCGCGGCCGGAACGTTCGCCGCTGGCGATCCCGCCACTGCCCGACCCGGCCGACGTGCCGCGTTTCGTCGATGAAGGCGTGCTCGATCCGTTGGGCAATGATGAGACGCTGCAGCGTTCCTCATGGCACGCGGTCGCTCGCCATGCCGGTCTGCTCGCGCGAGCGGCACACGAGCGTGGTCTCGCCATCTTCGCA
>JAXDJK010000396.1:0-7576 GCA_034665665.1 Acidobacteriota bacterium | reverse complement strand
CACTACACCGTGGTTCGCCGCGAGGCCGTCAGGCGGCAGTTCGGGCTACCGCAGTCCAACTCACGCTTTCCGCGGTTTGTTCGGCAGGTAGGCCACACCCGGGATTTGCTCGAAGTCGCGATCGCTCGTGACCAGCTCGGCGTGAAACCGCCGTGCGGTGGCCAGCACGATTGCGTCGGCCATCGCCAGGGCGTGCTCCAGGCTCAGATCCGCGGCGGTGAGTGCAAGCTCCTGATCCACGGCGACGACGCGGCTGCGCTGCATAGCCGAAACCGCCACCACCGCATCGTCCTCGGACAGATCCCGCTTCAATCGCTTGTAGACCTCGTAGATCACGATTACGGGGGTCACTACCGAGGAAAGATCCCGCAACCGCGACGCATACTCACCCGCGAGCGGGCCGTCGGTGAAGAACTCGATCCAGCCGGACGAATCGATCACGATCACATGCGATCCTTCTTCTCACGCAGAGCGTTCGTTCGGATGCCTTTGGCGAACCCTCGCAGCGACGCGAGCGGACGTTCAGGGACGAGCGTGATCACTCCGCCCTTACTGACCACCTGAAGCTCCTGGCCCACCCGAAGATCCAGGCTCTCGCGCACTTCCTTCGGAATCACCACCTGAAATTTCGGGGACACTCTGGTACGAGCCATTCCGCCTCCTGTCGATCAATGAATTGTAAGACGTCACCAACCCCACCCCCTCTCCAAAATTGACCTTCCCGTGACACACCTTCCGTCCCTCCATCCGTATCACCAGAACTCCATGACGTGGTGGGAAAGGATCCTCCTTGCGGTGGCGATCGGTGGCGGCGCGCTGATGGTGCGGGTCGGCAGCGCGGTGCTGCTTCGGTTCGTCTATGACGTTCCGGACCAGGGGGTGATCCTCGGGGCCAGCTTTGTGTGGGTGACGATCGGGGCGGGCGTGCCGTTCATGGCGCAGTTCGCGGAGAGGTACCCGGCCGCGTGCCGGCCCATCTGGCGGAACGTGGTGCGCCATGCAGGCTTCGCCATCGCCCTCTCCGTGACCATGACGCTGCTGGTGCAGGCGGGCGGCGCATTGTTCCTCCCGTACACGTTGTCGATGTTCGTGCGCTACTTCGTCTGGATGGTGGGCCTCAACCTGCCCGCGCACGGGTTCATCTACCTGACCGTCCTCGGCGTCGTCTGGGCCGTCACCAATTACCGCGCGCTGGTGATCGAGGGGGCGGAGCGGATCCGCATCGAGCAGGAGATCGCCGCCGCCACCGCCGCGGCGCTCGAGCGCCGGCTCCAGCCCGCGCTGATCATCGGCGTCCTCGATCGCATCGTCGCCCTCTCCGTCACCCACGGCGTCGCGGCCGAGCGGCTCCTGCTCCGGCTCGCGCGTCACGTACGCCTGCTCCTCCGCACCAGCGGCGAGGAGCAACCCTCCCTCACCGATGAGCTGCGCGTCGCCTCGAGCGCAGCTTCGCTTTACGGCAATGGATGCAGCCTCACGTTCCACCTCACCGGCCACCCCCTGCCGGCCCCTCACGTCGTCTCGGCCATCGTGGCCGCTCTCGATGGTGAGACCGGCGTGGCCATCGCCATCGACGCCGATGAGCAGCACCTGCGCATCGACGCTCCCGAGCCGTACCTCCGCAAGCTGGAGGAGGGATGGGGCGTCGCGCGCCAGGTCGTCCTCACACCCGAACCACCGCCGGGCGCCATGCACGACGCGCCGCGCGATCCCTCCCGCACCCTCGACCGGCTGCTGCTGCTCGGTGTCCCGCTCTATCAGCTGGCCGCGTTCGCCGCCGAGATGCACATCCAGGGTCCGCTGCGGATGGGCGATCCGCCGATTGGGGCCGAGGCGCGCAGCACAACCTTCCTGCTCTGGATCGTCGTGGCCCCGTTGCTCGCCTTTCTGGTGACGCGCATGGCGCGGCTGCGGCTCCGCTGGGCCATGCCCGCTCTGGCGTTCGCCGCGGTCGCAGGTGCCGCGTCGATCGTGCTGATCGCACTCGTGGTGCACGGCCAATCGCTGGCGGCGCGCAACACACTGACCGTGCTCCTGCCGATGCTCCTTTTGCGCAACGTCATCCTCTCCGGCGGCTTATGCGCACTGACGTTCTCGATCGCGTACACGCGACAGCTGGCCCGGGCGCGGCTGCGCAACGCACGGCTCGCGAACGCCGTCACCATCGCCGAAGCGCAGACGCTCGAATCGAAGCTCCACCCGCACTTTCTCTTCAACGCCCTCAACTCCATCGTGGCGTTGCTGCGCGAGCGCCCCGATGCCGCGCGGGAGATGACCATGCGCCTCGCGCACTTCCTCCGCCTGGCGGTACGAACGGCCGGCCGGCAGGAGTGGTCGCTCGACGAAGAGCGCCGCGCCATCGAGGACTACCTGTTCATCGAGCACCTCCGCCACGGCGATCGCCTGCAAACCCGCTGGCGCGTCGGTGCACGCGCACAGCACGCGCTCCTGCCGCGGCTCCTCCTGCAGCCGCTCGTCGAGAACGCCGTGAAACACGGCGTCAGCCGTCTCACGGCCGGCGGATGGGTGGTGGTCTCCATCGCGCGCCGCCGGCAGCGTCTGGTGGTGCGCGTCGAGAACGACATCACGGCCTCCGGGTCGCCACGTGTGCAGTTTGGGCGCGGACTCGACTACGTCACGGCACGCCTGCTGAGCCTCTACGGTGCCGAGGGGCGGTTGCAGGTTGCGCGCGACGGTGCGCGATTCGTCGTCTCCTGCCGTTTCCCGTACCAGACCGCAAAGGAGGTCGTGTGATGCGTGCCTTGATCGTGGACGACGAAGAGCTGGCGCGCACGCGCCTGCGGCAGGTCCTGGCCTCTGAGCGGGACGTGGACATCGTCGGCGAATGTACGAGCGCGCGCGAGTTGCCGCGGTCCATCGAGTCGCTCGATCCCGACGTGGTCTTTCTGGACATCGAGATGCCGGCGGAGAGCGGTCTCGAAGCGGCCCGACTGCTCAGCGTCGACGGCGGTCCTCTGATCGTTTTCACCACCGCCTTCGAGCGCTACGCCTTCGACGCCTTCGATCTCAATCCCGTCGACTACCTCCTCAAACCGATCGAGACCGGACGCTTCCAGCGCGCCCTCGACCGCGTACGCCGCACGCTGGCGCTCCGCAACGGCACCACGCTCCCACGCAAAGGCCGCAAGCACCTCGACCGGCTTTTCATGCGCACCGGCGAACGGATGGTGCTGGTAGAAGCGGCGCAGATCGAGCGCATCGAAGCAGTCGGCAACTACGTGAAGATCCATACGGCCTCCGCCTCGTCGCTGCTGCGCTGCACGCTGGCCGCGCTCGAGCTGCGGCTCGATCCCGCCCGCTTCATCCGCACGCATCGCTCGCACATCGTGAACATCCGCAAGGTGCGGGAGATGCTTCCGGTGTCGCATGGTGATTACACACTGCACCTGGAGAGCGGCGCCGAAGCGCCACTCTCCAGGGCCTACCGCGATCGCATCGCGGACTTCGAGTTGTGAATCAGGGATGGCCGCTCACGACAATCGACGGCAGCGGCTGCGGGGGCTCAACCCCCTTGTATCCGACGAAACCGGCGTTCGATGAGCCGTACGCCTTCAACGCCTGCCCTACCACGCTCCGCAATTGAATGACGGCCAGATCGTGCGGATCGATCACGGTCGATATCTGAGCAAACTCGATGTACGACGTCGGCACCGTCAGCACGGTCATCGCCGTGAGCTGCATCTGCAGCGGCGCGAACCTCTGCTCGCCATCCGGCGCCGCCCTGATGATCAGCTCCGGCTGCTTCACGAACAGGTCGACGATGTTGGCATCCGACAAACCGGACGCCGACGCATCAATGGCGCCCCAGACAGCGCGCTCCTCGTCCGTCAGTTCGGCGGTAACGTTGATGATGTCGTCACTGCACTGCATGGCGTTGCCCTGCATCGTGCACTCGTTCTGCTGCACGTCCTGCTCCTCGGCGCTGGTTTCGCTGTTGCCCGGCGTCCGGCCCATCGCGTCGCGGAAACGCACCGGGTTGTTGGCCGCGTAGGCATAGCGGTTCCACGTCTGCGGCACCTGCATGTTCCCCGACACGTCGTCCGGCCTGGTGAAGCGGCCGAGCAGCGGCGAATAGGCGCGGGCGTGCATGGAGTCGAGGTCGTCCGCGTAGCTGCCCGGGTCGTGCAGGTCACGCTCCTGACCGGCAAAACGAATCCGCTCGTATCGTGACGTCGGCTCCGCCACCGGGCCGACCGCGCCGATCTGCTCGCCGAATGGCAGGAAGGCGTAGACATACGCGACGTTCGCGCCAGTGGAGGTGGTGATCAGGCGCGTCGTACGGATCTGATCGGAGAAGAAATGCCGTGCACCCTCCGCCGGCGTCACCGACGCGAGCAACTGCGTCCCATTGCGCCACACGTAATCCTTCGCATTGCTCCAGCCGGCATAGTTGTCGGCCGAGTACTCGCGCAGCACCTCCTGGTTCAGACCACGCAGCGTCCACCGATCGCGGCGAGGCCGGTTGACCGCCGGACTGAACGCCCACACTCGCTCGCCGCGGGCCGTGTACATGTAGTACCAGGTCTCGGCAGCCCACGGTGCCGTGGCCGGGATCGACTCCGAGGCCAGCGTGCCCGCCGCGTCATACACGTACTGCCTGCCGCTCCACCCCGTCATCCGCCCGGCGCCGTCGTAGGTCGCCGGGGCCGCCAGACGATTGGTGGTGACGCTGGTCGTCGTCGGGCGATCGTTCGCCGCCACACCGGAGACGATCGCCTGGATGTTACCGAAGCCGTCGTAGCGATACTCCTGGCCGTTCACGCCATCGTCCATCTGCGACTTCCAGACGCGCGAGGTCAGGTCGTACAGGTGCTTCTCGTTGCCGATCTTCACGATGTTGCCGGCGCTGTCGTACACGTACGGCCCGATCCGGTCGACGGTAGCGCCGCGCGTCAGGTCGAAACTCTGAGGCCGCGGCAGCCCGTTCGGATCGTTCACCTGCGTGTAGACGGCACCGCTCGAGTACGCGACCTTGTTCCACAGACCATTCGGGTGATACGTGATCCCCGAGGTCGTGCCGGTTCCCGGGACCGTCTCTCCCGTGAAGCCCGGAACGCCCACGAGCAGGCCGTCGCGGTAATCGAAATTCACCGACCGCGGGGCTGCAATGGCGCCATTGCACTGCCCCTGGGCAAACGTGCATTGCGGGTAATCGATGCGGGTCACCATGCCGAGAGTGTCGTAGGTGTAGCCGGTGGTGAATGACTCGTTACCGGTCACGCCATCGAGCGCCGTGTGTGAAGTGCCGAGGGCATTCGCGGCTTGCAGCGTCTCGTTCGATACCCGGCCGCCTGTACCGAGGTACTGCAGCAGCTCGGTGATGCCGATTACCTGATCCGCGCCGCCGATGTTGCGATAGTTGTAGCGCGTGGCCTCCACGATGCGGCCATTGCTCCGGTCCCCGTTCGACGTCCCGTAGCGGAACTTGCGCAGCCAGCGCGTCCCTCCGGCGTACGTCTCGTCCACACGCAGCAGCCGCGCAAACGCGTCGTAGATGAAATCCACCCGGTCCACCGCGTCGCGGCGGAAGCCAGGCATGCCGAGCGCGTTGTAGCTGCCGTACTGCACATCCACACCCGTGCTGCCCACCAGATCGAGCTCCGGATGGATCTCGGCCTGCAGGAACCCACGTGCGTCGTAGCGCAGCTCGCGGATCTGCGTCGCACCGTCGGCGCTCGACTGGACGCGCTCCAGCCGCCCTGCTTCGTCATAGGTGTAGAGCGTGTCGGTGTAGCAATCGAACGGATTCGTCGAGAAGCCGGCGCCGGTGGCACAGCGGACGAGGTTCGTACCGTTCGGTGCGTCCTCCGCCTGCTCCGTCACCTTCCAGAGCCGCCCGAGCCGGTCGAACCGCTCCGTCTTCTCCGATCCCATCTCCTGCACCGCGCCGGTGGACGAGAACGACCGTCCCACGCCCACGATCGAGGTGCGCGAGAAGTCGCCGGCGTAGAGAAGCGTGACGGTCGCACCGTCCGGTTTCACCACGTGATGTGGCCTGCCGAACGCGTCGAACTGCTGATACCGCATGGTCGGCGGGCTGGCCGCCTGCACCGAGTCGACGATCGTGGAGTCGGTGTCCTGATTGCCCGCCGCGTCGTAGGTCCGCTTCTGGATATCGCGCAACGTCGTCAGCACGCCCGCCCCGTTGAACTCGTGGCGGAAACGCGTCTCGCTCCGAAGGCGCCCCAGCTCGTCGTACTCACTTTCCTGCTTCATCAACTCCGTTACGCCGTTCCGGCGGACCGTCGTCACCTTCGAGCCGAGTGGCGAGCCGGTCGCGAACGCATACGTCGTCACCACATCGGCTTCGCCCGGGGGATGAGCCACGGTCAGCCGGCCGGTGACGTCGTACCCGAAGGTCGTCTGCTGTCCGACCATGTCGCGCTCGCTGGTGGCGAGACCGCTCGCGCAATCGATCGTGTGATCCACCGTAAAGTACGTGGCGTTCTGAATCCGCGAGGTGGCCAGTACGCCGCACGTCCAGGTGAAATTCTTCGTGAACGCGGTCCCGGTGTCGCCGCCGCTGACCGTCTCCGCGGAGACGAATCCGCGGAAGCCGGCCGCGCGGGTGTAGGTATCCACGACGTCCCGCGCATCGGCAGTGGACGTGCCGGTGAAGTTGATCGCCTTCGACAGCAGCGCCCCCGTGGTGGCATCGAACGAGTAGCGGCTGTACGACTGGCTGCCGCCGCCCGCGTCGGTGCGCGAGAACGTGTACCGCTCGAGCAGCCACGGCTGCGTCACCGGCGGCTTCACGCCGGACAGGTTGTAACCCTTCTCCGCCACGAGCGTGTTGGCGGACGGGAAGTTGCCGCCGAGGGTCGTCAGCCGGTAATGGCCGAGATTGTCCCAGCTCGTCCGCGAAGCCGACTTGTACCGGTGCGCGCACGGCGTGGCGCTGTTCGCGCAGTCGTCCTCGTACACGGTGCGGTCCGTCGCCAGCCGCGCATTGACGCTGCTCATCACATCGAATTCGCCGATCACCCCCAGGTCGTGCTCGTACCGTACCCACGTCGAGCGCACCGGGGCCGTGGCGCCGGCCTCGAACGTCTCACTCGACAGGAAGAGGCCCGGCGCGTCCGCGGCATCGAGTAGCGCGGCCCTCCGCGTGAGCGGGAGGCCATACTCCCGCACCGTCCACCCCTCGGACGCGTCATCCGAGAGCCCCGAGTACACCGAAAAATACGACTTCGTCACGTTGTTCAGCGGGTCGGTCATGACCGTGAGCGATTGCTCCTGGTCGAACGACGCCGCGCTGTCACGCGCGTAGGTCCATGTCCCGATGGTGGTGTTGTTCGGGCGGAGGGTCTCCCGCGTGATCACGCTGTTCGACTTCTGCGAGAACGGCCGCTTCGTCGAGCCGGCGGGGAACGTGGCGTTCTTGTACGTCCAGCGCAGCTTTCCACCTGTCGGCAGCCGAAGCCGTTCGAGCGCGCCCGCCGAGCGGCAGGAAGCGCCGAGGTTGTCGAGGTCCAGGAGAACGTAGTCCTCCATTGCATAGAACCACTCATCCGGCGTGGAGGGGTCGTTATCGGGCGAGAAGTCGACGCGCTGC
>JAXDJK010000395.1:0-5845 GCA_034665665.1 Acidobacteriota bacterium | reverse complement strand
GCCAGCAGCGTCACGGTGGCCGCCGCTTCCGCCGACGCGTGCCGCGCGCCGCCCGGACCGGCCGGATTCACCAGCAGCAGCGCCCAGCGCGCGCCGCCCGCACTCGTGCAGAACGCCTTCTTCCCGTCGAGGATGTAGCCGCCGTCCACCCGCTCGAGCGACGTACCGAAACGCTGCTGCTCGCCCGTGGCCCGCGCCTGCGGCTCGCCGCTCCAGGCCACCCACTTTTCGCCGCGCTCCACGATGCCGGTGAACCAGCGCCGCCGCTGCTCGTCGTTGGCCATCCCGTCCAGCAGCACCAGCGAATTCGCGTGCCCTTCCCAACAGCGGGCCAGCGAGAGATCGGCCTTGGCGATCTCCTTGGTCATCATCCAGAGCGTGAACACGTCGCCGCGATACGGACCGAGCCCGAGCCCGCCCTCGTCCGACGGCACCGTCGGCGCGTGCAGGCCGGCCGCGAAGAGATCGTCGAAATCCTCCAGCGGGAAGGTAGCGGTACGGTCGTAGTGCGCGGCGCGCCCGGCGAAGCGCTCGCGCGCCAGCTCGGCCACGCGTGCGATCAGCCCGCGGCCCCGCTCATTCGCGAGCGAGCTGCCGAACGACAGCGGCGCATCGGCGGCGATCCCGGCGTGTTCCACGGCGACAGGCTCAATGGTCATCGGCTGGTCCGGTAGAAGAACTCGCGCTCGAAGTAATTCGAGCGTCCGCTCGTATCCGAAAAACGGTTGAAGGTCGCGACGACCAGCACGCCCGCCTTCACGTTCGCCTGCAGCCGGACCTCCAGAAAGCCGAGGTCGAAGACCGCCAGGAACGCGCCCGCCTGCTCGCTGTCGAACGTGAAGGCGAACACCGGCGCCTCGACCGTGCCCCAGTCGCGCGGCTCCGGCTCGGTGCGCCCGAAACACTGCACCGTCACGAAGCCGTCGGCGGACGGCGCGCAGACGATGCGGGCGATCCCGCCGCGCTGGTTCGTATTGCGCCAGTCGCCGAGGAGCACGCTCAGGTCGAGCGCGGTAGAAAACTCCGTTTCGGTGGCGCTCACGCGTCGGCCTCCTGCGCTTCGGCGATGCGGAAGAACTCGCGCGTGAAGCGGTTCGCCAGCGCGTCCTGCTCGCGGAACGTCACGTACGTCGCCACCACCAGCAGCCCGAGGTTCAGGTTCGCCTGCAGCTCGATCGACATGCCCGGAAGCTCGTAGTGGCAGAGGAACGCACCGGCCAGCGCGTCGCCGCTCTGCATCGTGCCGGCGTACAGGATCTCGCTGCGGGCCGTGCCCCAGTCGGAGGGGGAGGGAGCTTCGCCGCCGCCGAAGACTTGAACCACCAGGTCGTCACCGTCCACCGCGACATCCACGCGGCCGATCCACTGCGGTTTGTCGTTCGTCTTCAGCCACTGTCCGGCCATGCGCTCGATATCCACGCGTGGCCGCGGCATGGCCAGCTGCATCCGTTCCGATTCCCTGGCGATTTCTAGATCCGGCAAGTCCCCACGCTCCTCATTCCTCGTTCATCACTCGGCGATTGCCTCGGCAGGGGCGAAGCCCAGCGTCTGGCGGATCAGTTCTCCGGGCATTTCCATCCCGGTCATCAGTTCGAATTGGTGGCGCGCCTGCGCCATGAGCATGTCCCAGCCGTCCACCGTGATCCGCCCCGGCCCGCGCGTGCGGGCGATGAGCGGCGTGGGCGTGTCGCGGTAGACCAGATCGACCACCGTCGCGTCGCGGCGCAGCCGGCTGACGGGGAAGGGCAGCTCCTCGTCGTCGCGTCCGACCGGAGTGGCGTTCACCACGATTCCGTATCCCTCGCAGGCGAACGCGCTGAGCGGGACGTACGGCAGATGCAGGAGATTGCGTGCCAGCGCGCCGCGTTCCGGCCCGCGGTTCACGAGAGTGACGTCGGCGCCTGCCTCGTGCAGTGCCGAGGCCATGGCCCGGCCGGAGCCGCCGCATCCGATCACCGCCACGCGCTGATGGCGGAACTGCACCGCGTGCTCACGCAACGTGAAGAGAATCCCGTGAACGTCGGTCGTCTCCGCCGACCAGCCATCACCGTCGTCGCGGAGAAACACATTCGTCGAAAGGGCGTGCTGCACGCTGGCGCTGCTGCGGTGCGCGGCAGCGATGGCCGCGGTCTTGTGCGGCGAGACCACCGAAAGGCCACGCAGTGGAAAGCCGAGGCGATCGATCGCGCCACTCTGCACCACGCGAGACCAGAACCGCTCGAACGAGGCCACGTGGAAGGGGAGGTAAAGCGCCGGGTGGTGAAACGCGCGATAGGCGGTGTTGTGGATGCGCGGCGAGAGCGAATGCAGGACCGGCTGGCCGACCATCCCGAACAGCTCCTGCACTTCCGGGAGCGCGGGAAAGCCGAAGCTGTCGATGAGCCGGGTCACGCTGGGGCGGCCGCTCGGGACGTCATCCTCCTCGGCACCGCCGAAGACGAATCGCGCGCCGAGCCACGGCGCCAGCACGCGCGTCCAGAGTCCGACCGGACCGGTGGCGAAGGCGGTCACGTCGTCGCGGCCCAGCTCCCGCAGCAGCTCCGGCGCGGCCAGCTCGTCGCCCGAATCGGCGGCATGCGCGGTCAGGCGGTACAGCCGTGCCGGATGCGTGAGGATGGCCGCGGCCGCGGCGCGCAGACCGTCGCCGGTCTCCGCGTGTGCCGACAGCACCCGCCGCTCCGGCGGAATGGCTGCGAGCAGCTCGGGGGTCAGATCCTCCGCCGTCAGGTCCACGAGGTCGAACGACTCGGCGGCGCGAAGCAGACAGGCCGTACGCGCCGGACCGCGGTCGCGGAGCGTGTAGAGCAGCAGGCCGTCGAAGCGGGCCCGCAGCCAGCCGGCATCGACAGCGCCGGACGTGCTCACTACTTCGAGCCAGTCGGCGGAGCTCGCGGCAGCCGCTACGCCGGCCGCGCGGGGCGGAGCATCAAGAACGGCGACGATCGTCGTCTGTCGCATCAAAATCTCGTGGTTCGGAACCTATTGATAAGACGACACTGGTGGAAACTTTGTGAACGCTTTCGCGCGCGCGTCACAAATGAGGGAGCCGCACCGTCTACCGGATGATTCTGGAGACCAATCTGCCAACCAAACGGACAGCGTTCGGCTCCACGTTCCGATGGGCCGCGGTAGGCGTCTGCGCCATCCTTGGGCTCGTGCCAGCGACCCTCAGGGCAGGCGACGGCGGCTACCGCGGCACCCGGAAAGATCGCGGGACGGTCTTCGACCTCACCGTGCAATCGGCCGGCGATCCGGGCGCCCCGGCCGCTTCGCTCATGGAGGCCCAGCCGGCGCAGTTCACGCTGGCCATCCGCGACGAAACCACCGGTGCGAAGCGGAGCGGCGTCTTCCCCAGCATCTGGCTGGTGCCGAGCGCCGTCTCCGAGGAGCCGGACGACACCAAGCGCTGCACCGCGCAGGTGGCGCGGCTCCTCACCGGCGGGTTCACCAGCCCCTCCGCGCTCGACCTCAACGTCTACTACGTGATCGCCCTCAACGGCGACGGCTCCATCACCATCACCGACCCGCACTTTGGCTTCGGCGGCTCGCAGCTCCTGGCCATGCTCGAGCTGGGGCATACCGGCTATGACTGGGTGCTCGCCTCGGGCGGCAACCGACTCTTCGTGACTGTCCCGGAAGCCAACCGCGTGGCCGTCATCGACACCGTACGCTGGAAGGAGATCGGCAGCGTCGACGCCGGTCCGAACCCGCGGCGCATCGTGGCCGCCCCCGACGGGCAGCAGGTGTGGGTAACCAGCGATGCCGGCCTGACCTCGATCCGGGCCTCCGACGCGACGGTCGTGAAGACCCTCGCCGCCGGACGCGGCGAGCACGATCTGGCCATCACCGAAGACGGCCGCTTCCTGGCCGCCACGAACGCCACCGACGGCACGGTCACGCTGGTCGACGCGCGCGGGGCCACGATCCTCGGCAGTGTGGCGGCCGGTGGGTCGCCGCTGCAGGTCGTCTTCTCCTCGCTCAGTGGCATGGCCTACGTCGCGGCATCCGACGGGACGGTGACCGTCGTCGATCCGAAGCGGCGCAAGGCGCTGGCGACCATCGCCGCGCGCACCGGTCTCACGCAGATCCGGATGGCACCGGGCGGACGTTACGCCTTCATCGCCAACCCCACCCACGATGTCGTGCAGATCATCGACACCGCCTCCAACCGGGTCATCCAGACCGGCGCCATCGATGCCGGGCCGTTCGACATCGCCTTCACCGAAACGCTGGCTTACGTCCGCCGTCTGCGCAGCGAGACCGTGCAGATGATCCCCCTGGCCGCGATCGGCAAGGAAGGGGAGGCGGTGCCGGTGGTCGACTTCCCGGCGGGCGAGTACGGCTTCGGCAAGGTGCCGCGAACCACGGCGGCGGCCGGCCTCGTCTCCGCGCCGGGCGAGAACGCGGTGATCATCGCCAACCCGGCCGACCAGCACGTTTACTACTACAAGGAAGGGATGGCCGCACCGATCGGCCATTTCTCCAACGCCAGCCGTTCGGCGCAGGCGGTGCTCGTGCTCGACCGCAGCATCCGCGAGAAGGGTGGCGTATACCTCACCAGCGGCATCCTCCCCACCGCCGGCGACTACGAGGTGGCGGTGTTCGTCAACGCGCCGCGTTCGCTGACCTGCTTCCCCCTGACCGTGGCCGAAGATCCGGCGCTGGCGGCCAAGCGTCATCGGCTGCCCGTGACGATCGAGCAACTGACGGAAGGCTCGGTCATCCCCGCCGGAGCGCCGGCGCTCCTGGCCTTTCGCCTCCGCGACCCGAAAACCAGCGCGCCGCGGGACGGTCTGGACGACGCGATGGTGCTGATCGTTCAGGCCGGCGGGACGTGGTTTACCCGTCAATCATTGAAGAATACGGAGGGTGGCCGGTATGAAACGGAATTCACTGCTCCGTCACCGGGCGTCTATTACGTATATATAGGTGTCCCTTCAATTGGACTTCGCACCAGTAATGCACGCGGATTGGCACTGGAAGCACGATAAATAACGGCCAATTCGTTCTATATTGGACGTGCAATGGGGAATTCGAAAAAAGCACGCCTCGATCTCGACGGTAAGACCTATGACGGGGAGGCACAGCTCGAATCATCCGAGCTGCTCTTCCACGGCGACCGTCGCGTGATCATCGCCTTCCAGCAGATTGCGTCCGTCACCGCCGTCGATGGAGAGCTCCGCATCCGTTATGCCGGCCGTGACGCCGTCCTGCACCTCGGCAGCGACGCGCCGAAATGGGCCGAGAAGATCCTGCACCCGAAGACGGTCGTGCAGAAACTCGGCATCCGGCCGGGCCAGCACGTCTCCGTCGTCCATTTCGACGACGAATCGTTCATCACCAACCTTCACGCCGCCGGGGCCATGGCCACCAAAGGCAAGCCGAAGAGCGGCAGCGACGCTATCTTCTACGGTGCGAGCACCCGCGCCGACCTGGCCCGCCTGAGCACCCTCAAGAACTCCCTGGCCGACAACGGCGCTCTCTGGATCATCCGCCCCAAAGGCGTGAAAGAAATCACTGAAGACGACGTCATGGCCGCCGGCAAAGCCGCCGGGCTGGTGGATGTGAAGGTGGTGCGGTTCTCGGACACGCACACGGCGGAGAAGTTCGTCGTGCCGGTCGCGCAGCGGGCGCCGCGCAAGGCGTAATGCGCCCGCGACCTTTGCACCTCTAGTACGGCACTTCGGCTAGTACAGCACTTTGCGCACGAAGTAATCGTGCTGGGAGATCGTCTTCTGGTCGAGGGCGACCGCGTCGGCGCGAGTCATCTGGAAGCGGCCGGCGGCGCCACCGTTGGTGGTGCGCATGAAGAGCTCGACCATTTCGATATTCGCGTCGGTGATGC
>JAXDJK010000394.1:0-5867 GCA_034665665.1 Acidobacteriota bacterium | reverse complement strand
GGATAAAATGCTATGATCGCATACGCCACTCCTATGAAAAGACTCCTCCCTGTCGTTGTTCTCCTCCTCACAGCCTCCTCTGCACTGGCCGCCGAGACGACGGCGCGTTACACCGTGGTGCTCCGTTCCGAGTCCGCGCGCGAGCGTCTGCCGCGCGTCATGACCAACAGCGACGAGGCAGCGGCCCGCCAGGTGCGGACCTTTCACAACATCAACGCCTTCGCGGCCAACCTCACCTCTTCTGAAGTTGCGGAACTGCGGCGCTCGAGCGACGTGGAGTCCATCCAGCCCGTGCTGCGTCGCAGCATCAACGACGTCGCGCTCGCCCCGGCGACCACGAATGCCGGTCCCGGCGATGTGGAGTCGAACGTCTCGCCGTTCAAGACCCAGCACATCCCGTGGGGCCTCGAGGCGATCCACGCCCGCGACGTATGGCCGGTCACCAAGGGCAACGCCAGCGTCAACGTGGCCGTCCTCGATACCGGCATCGATCTGAACCATCCCGATCTGAAGCAGGCTTACGCGGGCGGCGTGAATCTGGTCGACCCGACCAAGCCGCCGCAGGACGACCACAAGCACGGCACGCACGTCTCCGGCACGATCGCCGCGACCGATAACACGATCGGCGTGGTCGGCATCGCGCCGAACGTGAAGATCTGGGCCGTCAAGGTCCTGAACGGCCTCGGCGAAGGTACGGACGAGAACGTGGCCCTCGGCATCGACTGGGTGGTCAGCCGCGCCAAGGCGCTCGGCGGCCGCTGGGTCATCAACATGTCTCTCGGCGCCTATGAGCCCTCCGAGCTCGAAGACGCGGCCGTGCAGAACGCCGTGGCCAACGGTGTCGTGGTCGTGGCCGGTGCCGGCAACCGCGGCATCGCCATCCTCGACTTCCCGGCCGGCTACCGTAACGTCATCGCCGTCGGCGCGACGGACGAGCAGAACAAGCGCGCCGGCTTCTCCAGCTACGGTCCGGGCATGGGCGTGACCGCTCCGGGCGTGAACGTCGCCTCCACGCTGCCGGAGGGGACCAACACCGCCGCCGACATCGAAGTGGCCGGCCAGATCATCGACGGCTGGGGCCTGGGCGGCGCGCCGAAGGGCGTCGTCAACGGACCGTTCGTCTATGTCGGCGTGGGCCAGCCGGAAGACTACCCGTCCAACATGGCCGGCAAGATCGCCGTGTCCAGCCGCGGCGTGCTCCAGTTCCGCGAGAAAGCCCGCAACGCCAAGAACGCCGGCGCGAAGGCGCTGGTGATCATCAACAGCATCGACGACCACGACAGCGTCGTGAACTGGTCGCTCATCGTCCGCAAGTGCAACGAGAACGGCTGCATCATCGAGCCGGAGTGGGTGGACTACGAGTTCCCGCTGACGATCGGAGTTTCCTACGCCGACGGCGAGAAGCTGCGCGCCCTTTCGAGCAACGCCACCGCACGTCTCGAGTACCGCTTCGAGCCGTACGGTCTCCTCGACGGCACGTCGATGTCGACCCCGCACGTGGCCGGCGCCGCCGCCCTGCTGCTCTCCCTCGCCCCGGAAACGAACGTCGCGGAGATCACCCACGCCCTGGAGGCCACCGCGAAAGACCTCGGCACACCGGGCTGGGACTTCGACTTCTCCAACGGCCTGGTGGATGTCTTCGCCGCCGCCAAGTACCTCAAGCCCTCCGCCTTCGGTCTGACCCAGCCGCCGCCGATCACGCCCGGCAAGCGGCGGTCGGGACACTGAAACCAGTTCCTCGGGTTCCTCGGAGTTCCTCGGAGTGGCTATGAGCTGCCGAGGAACCCGAGGAACTCCGAGGAACTCCGAGGAACTCCGAGGAACTCCGAGGAACTCCGAGGAACTCCGAGGAACTAGCTCCCCGTTCCCGCATACAATACCCCCGCGTTCACGCGCCCCTCGCGCGACCCCACAACGCGGAACGGAGAGCTCACCCACATGCGGATCGGCGTACCGACCGAGATCAAGAACAACGAATATCGCGTAGGCATGACGCCTGGCGGCGCCCGTGACCTGACCTCCGACGGACACGACGTCCTGGTGCAGATGGGCGCGGGCCTCGGCAGCGGCTTCACCGACGACGAATACACGGCCGCCGGCGCGACCATCCTGCCGGATGCCGACGCCGTCTACGACGGCGCGGACATGATCGTGAAGGTCAAAGAGCCGATCGCCGCCGATCTGGCCCGCCTGAAGGACGGCCAGCTCCTCTTCACCTACCTCCACCTCGCACCCGTCCCCGACCTCACCGCGGAGCTGCTGAAGAAGAAGATCAGCGGCGTCGCCTACGAGACCATCACCGACGAGCGCGGACGAACACTGCCCCTGCTCACGCCGATGTCCGAAGTGGCCGGGCGCATGTCCGTGCACGTCGGCGCGTACTACCTGCACAAGCCGAACAACGGCCGCGGCGTGCTCCTCGGCGGCGTCCCGGGTGTGCTGCCGGCGGACGTGGTGATCATCGGCGGCGGCGTGGTCGGCACCAACGCGGCCAAGATGGCCATTGGCCTCGGCGCGCGCGTGACGATTCTCGATACGAACATCGACCGCCTGCGCTACCTCGACGACATCTTCGGCGTCGCCGTGCAGACCCTCGCGTCCAACCGCGCGCACCTCGAAGACGCGGTCCGCCGCGCCGACCTCCTCATCGGCGGCGTGCTGATCCCCGGCGCCTCCGCCCCGAAGCTGGTCACCCGCGCCATGATCGGCGAGATGAAGAAGGGCTCCGTGATCGTCGACGTGGCCATCGACCAGGGCGGCTGTGTCGAGACCGCGCACGCCACCACGCACTCCGATCCCGTCTACGAAGTCGACGGCGTGATCCACTACTGCGTCGCCAACATGCCCGGCGCCGTCCCCCGCACCTCCACCATCGCCCTCACCAACGCCACCCTCCCCTTCACCCGCACCCTGGCCCGCCTCGGCCTCGAAAAAGCCATCGCCAGGACCCCCGGCCTCGCCGCAGGCGTGAACGTGTACAAGGGCGAGATCACCTACGAAGCCGTGGCCACATCGCAGGAACGCAAGTACACCCCGCTGAGTGAGCTTCTGTAGAGAACTGGTAGGCAGTAGGCAGTAGGCAGGGGACAACCCCCATCACCGCTTCTGCCTCTGCCCCTGCCTACTGCCAACTGCCTACTGCCTACTAACAATGACCACCATCCGCGTCGCCGTCCTCCACGATCACAAACTCCAGCGCGGCGGCGTGGAGCTGGTGGAGGCGTGGGTGCCGGCATCGGACGACTGCATCTGGATCGACATTCAGGATCCGGTGCAGGAGGTCATCGAGCCGCTGCTGGAGGAGCGCTTCGGGTTTCACGAGCTGGCAGCGGAGGACACGCTGTCGGCGAACACGCTTCCGAAGTACGACTCCTTTGCGACGCACGACTTCTTCATCTTTCGCGCGGTGACGCTCGACCTGGGCGAGCACAACTGCAGCCTCTACAAGCTGTCCGCATTTCTCGGGCGCAACTTCCTGATCACCATCCATGACGGCACGATCCGTCCCGTGGATGACGTCTGGACGCGCCTGCCGAGCGACGTCCGGCTCCTCGACAATGGACCCGACTTCATCCTCTACTCCATGGTCGACCAGATGGTGGACATGCACTTCCCGCTGCTCGACACCATCGAGGAACAGGTCGACGCGTTCCAGGAGCAGATCTTCCACTCCACCGAGCCGCTCAAGCTCGACGAGCTCCTGCACCTCAAGCGCGACGTCAACGTCCTGCGCCGCAACCTCCTCCCCCAGCGCGAGCTGCTGAACGTCATCTCCCGTGGGGACGCAAAGTTCGTCCAGCGCCAGCACCTCATCTACTTCCGCGACATCTACGACCACATGTTCCGGATCGCCGAGACCATCGACGTCGACCGCGACCAGATGAACGGCACGATGGAGGCTTACCTCTCCGTCGTCGCCAACCGCACCAACGACATCATGAAAGTGCTGACCATCTTCTCGGCACTGATGCTCCCGCTGACGCTCGTGGCCGGCATCTACGGGATGAACTTCGAGTACATGCCCGAAGTGCACTGGATCCACGGCTATCCGTTCGCTCTCGGGCTGATGGTCGTCATCGCCGCGCTGATGCTCTACTGGTTCTGGCGCAAGGGTTGGATTCGCACCAGCAGCAAGTAAGGAGACAGCGCATGCCCAACGCCGCGACGGCGGGCCAGCGGCCTACTGACGACATGCTCATCGACGTCCCGCGCCTGGTGACGGCGTATTACGCGGAGCGTCCCGATCCCGCCATCCGGGACCAGCGCGTGGCCTTCGGCACGTCCGGCCATCGCGGGTCCTCGCTGAAGATCGCCTTCAACGAGCTGCACATCCTGGCCACCACCCAGGCCATCTGCAACTACCGCCGCGCGCAGGGCATCGACGGGCCGCTGTTCCTCGGCATCGACACGCACGCCCTCTCCGAGCCCGCCTTCGTCTCGGCCATGGAAGTGCTGGCGGCGAACGGCATCGAGGTGATGATCGACGCCGCCCGCGGCTACACGCCCACGCCGGTCATCTCCCACGCCATCCTCACGTACAACCGCGATCGCAAGAGCGGTCTGGCCGACGGCATCGTGATCACGCCCTCGCACAACCCGCCCGAGGATGGGGGCTTCAAGTACAACCCCCCGCATGGCGGGCCGGCCGACAGCGCCGCCACGAAAGCAATCGAGGACGACGCGAACCGCCTCATGCAGGATGCCTCGCCGATCCGCCGCGTGTCGTACCGCCAGGCGCTGGCCGCGCCGACCACGCACCGCCACGATTACGTCAGCGCGTACGTCGGCGACCTGCAATCGGTGATCGATCTCGAGGCCATCCGCGCCGCCGGCGTGCGCATCGGGGTCGATCCGCTCGGCGGCGCCGGCGTGGCTTACTGGAGCGTGATCCGCGAGCGCTACGGCCTCGACCTGGAGATCGTCAATCCGTCCGTCGATCCGACCTTCCGCTTCATGACCCTGGACTGGGACGGCAAGATCCGCATGGACTGCTCGTCGCCGCACGCCATGGCCGGGTTGATCGCGCTGCGCGACCGCTTCGACGTCGCCTTCGGCAACGACACCGACAACGACCGCCACGGCATCGTCACCCCCAGCGCGGGCCTGCTCAATCCGAATCACTACCTGGCCGTAGCCATCTCCTACCTGTTCGCCAACCGTCCCGAATGGCGCAGCGATGCCGCCATCGGCAAGACGGTGGTGAGCAGCAGCCTGATCGACCGCGTCGCCGCCTCCCTCGGGCGCCGCCTGCACGAAGTCCCGGTCGGCTTCAAATGGTTCGTGGACGGCCTCCTGACCGGTACCCTCGGCTTCGGTGGCGAAGAGAGCGCCGGCGCCTCCTTCCTCCGCCGCGACGGCTCCGTCTGGACCACCGACAAAGACGGCATCCTCCTCGGCCTCCTCGCCGCCGAGATGACCGCCGTCACCGGCCGCGATCCCGGCCAGCTGTATGGCGCGCTCGCGGAGCAACACGGCGCCCCCTTCTACGCCCGCACCGACGCCCCCGCCACCCCGGAGCAGAAAGCGCTCCTCGGCAAGCTCTCCCCCTCGCAGGTCACCGCCCAAACGCTCGCCGGCGACCCCATCGAAGCCATCCTCACCCGCGCCCCCGGCGACAACAACCCCATCGGCGGCCTCAAAGTCACCACCGCCAACGGCTGGTTCGCCGCCCGCCCCTCCGGCACGGAGAACATCTACAAGATCTACGCGGAGAGCTTCGTCAGCGAAGACCACCTGCGGAGGATCCAGGAAGAAGCGCAAGCCGTGGTGACCGCCGCGCTGACCGGCTGAACGGAACGCCGTCCGGAGCGCTCTGAACCGGCCACTCTACCGAAAGCGCGAAAGGTCTACGCGCAGCGTTTGGACTG
>JAXDJK010000393.1:0-6142 GCA_034665665.1 Acidobacteriota bacterium | reverse complement strand
CCGCGAGGAAGGGAAGGAACCGCATGCGACACCTCCTGATTAGTTCCGGGGTTCCGTACAGCATACGCGGGCGGAGAGCGCGGGTCATCAACGAAGATGCGGTTCCTCGGGGTTCCTCGGAGTTCCTCGGAGTTACTCGGGTGGCGCGCGTTCGCCGAGGAACTCCGAGGAACCCGAGGAACTCCGAGGAACTGCATTCAACGGTTTCATCGGTGCACCCACCGGCGTCTAATGGGACGACATGCAATTGCTAGCCGCGCTCTTTGCCCTGCTCACCTGGTTTCCGATGGCCGCGCCGCAGCTGCCGAGTGGCGGCGCGGGGTATGCCGCGCTGCGGACGCAGGCGGAAGCGGAGTATGCCGAGAAGTCCTTCGGCCGTGCGCATGCGTTGTACGAGCAGGCGGCGCAGCTGGAGCTGGACGCGCAGCAGCGGCGGTGGGTGAGCTTCCGGCTGGCGGATACGTCGTGGCGCTCGGATGCGGGGGCGCCGAGTTCGGATCCGACGGTGCGCGAGACGGCGCAGGCAGCGCTGGAGGGGCTGCTCCGCGAGAGCGGGGCGGATCACAACCGGTTGTGGGCGGACGTGAACGAGTCGCTGGCCGACTTCCAGGTTCGCTACGCCAATCCATACAACGCGCAGCAGTACTACCTGGCGGCGCTGGATTGGTGGGCCGGCAGCGACGACCTGCCGGTGGCGCGGCGGCGCTACCTCGACATCGTCTGGCGGATGCTGCGCGGCTATCGCAATTACGGCGGCGAGGACAATCCGTCCATCCTGCCGCGGCAGGTGCTGGTGAACGCCGAGCAGATCGCGGTGACCGCGGAGGAGAAGGCGCACGCGCGCTATCTCCTGGGTATGCAGCTGCTGAACGAAGGGCAGGCGGTGAGCGTGGAGCGGGGCATGGAGCTGCTCGAGGCCCTCATCCGCGACGGCAAGGCCACGGAGTGGTACGACGACGCCCTGTACCAGCTCGCGCAGCGGTATGCGTCGACGGGTGCGGTGGTGGTGCTGGACAACGGCGAGACCAGCTTCCGGCCCGACTACGTGAAAGCGCTGGAGCTGTTCCGGCGCCTGATGACCGAGGCCGGCAGATCGTCGCGCCATTACGACGACGCGCGGCGGGCCGCCGAGGAGATCACGGGGGCGACGGTGGACGTGACCGCCGGCTCGACGTTCCTGCCCGGCTCGGAGCAGCAGGTGGTGCTGGCCTGGCGCAACGTGAAGAGCATCCAGTTGACGCTCACGGCCGTCGACCTGGCGCGCGACGCGGTGCCGGAGACGGACGAGGGGACGAACTGGCTCGATACGCTGGGCACCGCGGGTGGAACGGTGCTGCGGCGCTGGGCGTACGAGACGGCCGACCGCGGCGACTATTCACCGGGTAGCCACCAGCTGCGGATCACGCCGCGCCTCGAGCCGGGCGCGTATCTCCTCACCGCCGCGGCGGATGGGAAGTCGGCGCGGACGCTGGTGCTGGTCACGGATGCTCACATCCTCGTGCACACGGCCGGCGACTCGCTGCACGTGTTCGTCTCGGACGTCGTCACCGGGCAGCCGATCGGTGGGGCGAACGTGGCGGTGCGGTACCGCAAGGAGAACGACACGATCGCCCGCACGGGGACCACGGACGGCGACGGCATCGCGCGGTTCGAGCTGGCGGACAGCCGGTACGGCAGCGTGGTCGTGGCGGCCTCGAAAGGGATGGCCCGGCAGGCGTACCACTCGACGTACATGCAGCACTACGGCGGTTCGGCGGCGGGGGAGTGGCGCATCTACGCGTTCACCGATCGCCCGGCCTATCGTCCCGAGGAGACGGTGCAGTGGAAGGCCGTGGCGCGTGTGCGGAAGGACGAGCGCTGGATCACGCCGACCGGCTCCGTGACGTACGAGATCACCGATCCGCGCGGCCAGAAGGTGGCCGCCGGAAGCGGGACGCTGAACGCCTTCGGCAGTTTCTGGGGCGAGCTCGCGCTGACGAAGGAGATGGTCCTCGGCGTCTACACCGTGATCTTCCGCACAGGGGACCGGGTGGTCGGCAGCGCGCAGTTCTTCCGGCTGGAGGAGTACAAGCTGCCGGAGTTCCGCGTCTCCGTGGCCACGCCGCCGGGCAAGCAGTACCGGCTGGGCGAGACCATCGAGGCCACCATCGAGGCGTCGTACTACTTCGGCGGTGCGGTCGCGAATGCGACGGTGGAGGCGGTGATCTATCAGGAGCCGTTCTATCGCCGCTGGTATCCGTGGCGCACGTACGATTGGTATTACCCGCCGGAGAACCGTTACTCGCAGGCGCAGGAGCTGCGGCGCGAGACGCTGAAGACGGATGCCGAGGGGCGGGCGGTGGTGCGGATCGAAACGCCGCGCGACGGCAGCGAGATGTCGTACCGCATCGAGGCGCGTGTGGTGGACGCCTCGCGCCGCGAGGTGGTGGGCAGCGGCTCGGTGAACGTGCTGCGGCAGCGGTACGCGGTGATTGCCCAGCCGCGGCATTACGTGAGCCGGCCCAACGCGGCCACCACAGTTGATTTCAAGGCATTGGACGCGAACGAGCAGCCGGTGCAGGTCACCGGGACGGTGACGGTGGTGCGCCGCAGCTGGCAGGAGCGCCGCGTCTACGTGGCGATGCCGTGGTCTGACGAAGAGGTGATGACCACGAAGCTGACCACCGATGCCGAAGGCAACGCGGCGCTGACGTTCACGCCGCACCGCGACGGTTACTACCTGATCACCTGGAAGAGCGAGGACCGCGATGAAGGGAAGCCGCTGCGGGCCCGCGACGTGGTCACGGCGTCGACCACGATCTGGGTGACCGATCCGTCGTCGGTGGAGATCGGCTATCACCCCTCGGGGCTGGAGATCATCGTCGACCGGGAAGCATTCCGCAGCGGGCAGCGGGCGCCGGTACTGATCGCCACGCCGGCCAGCGGGCGCTGGGTGGTGCTCAGCGCGTCGGCCACGTCGATTCTCGACACGCGGGTGATCCGCATGGACGGCACGGTCAAGCTTGTGGAGCTCGAGCTGGACGACCGGCACGTGCCGAACTTCTTCCTCACGGCGTCGTCGGTGTTCGACCGGGCCATCGCCACGGTCACGCAGCGTATTGTCGTGCCGCCGGTGGAGCATTTCATCGACGTGCAGGTCACGAACGACCGGAAGGATTACGAGCCGCGGCAGGAAGGGAAGCTCACGATCACGACGCGCGACGCGGACGGCAAGCCCGTGCCGGCCGAGGTGGCGGTGGCGGTGTCGGACGAAGCGGTGACGGCCATCGGGCAGGAGCTGGCGGGCGATCCGCGCCAGTTCTTCTTCGGGGAGACGCACGCGCAGACGCTGCAGGTCAGCGGCTCGCTGCACCGACAGTCGTACGTGAAGCTGGTGGAGCTGAAGAACGGCGCACTGGTAGACGAGCGGTATGCCAAGGAGATGGAGGAGCGGGAGGAGGATGCCCGGCGGCGGGGCAAGGACGAGTACACGGTGGAGGGTGTGGAAGGTGGAGTCGAGGGTGGAGTGGTGGGCGGAGTCGTTGGCGGAGTCGTTGGCGCTCCCGCGCCGCCCCCTTCGCCGGTATCCCAGGCGATCACCGTCACAGCGGAAGCGCCGATGCTGCAGAAGAGCGCCGCCAACCGGGAGATGAAGGACGCCCGCAACGAAGTAGGCGCCGCTGCGGCCGCGGAGCCGGCGGTGACGGTGCGCAGCGACTTCCGCTCCACGGCGTTCTGGAAGCCGGACGTGGTCACCGGCAGCGACGGCACGGCCACGGTCACGATTCCGTATCCCGAGGCACTGACCACGTGGCGGGCGACGGCGCGTGCAGTCTCTACCGGCTCGCAGGTCGGCAGCGAGACGTCCACTGTGCAGACCAACCTGCCGCTGATGGTCCGCCTGCAGGCCCCCCGCTTCTTCGTGGCCGGCGACCGGGCCACGGTCTCGGCGGTCATCAACAACAACACCGATGCGGCGATGACGGTGCGGCCGGTGCTGGAGATCCTGAGCAGTTCCTCGGGTTCCTCGGAGTCCCTCGGAGTTCCTCGGAGTGGAGACGCGGCCTTGCCGAGGAACTCCGAGGAACCGAGGAACTCCGAGGAACTGGTACTCCAAGCCACCGGCGACAACGCGGCCGCACAGCTCACAATCCCGGCGCACGGCGAGGCGCGTGCCGACTGGACGGTCATCGCCAGCCGCGAAGGGGAGGCCAGACTGCGCGTGACCGGCCGCGGGGGCGAGCGGTCGGACGCGATGGAGAAGACGTTCCGGGTGTACGAGCATGGCATCGACAAGCTCGTGGCGCGCTCGGGACGGCTGCGGGGTGGCGAGGCGGTGATCCGTCTCGATCTGCCTGCCGAACGGCGGGCCACGGATCTGACGATCCAGCTGGCGCCGAGCCTGGCGGGAGCGATGATCGACGCGCTGCCGTATCTGATCGACTTCCCGTACGGCTGTACGGAGCAGACCATGAGCCGCTTCCTGCCCGCGGCGGTGGTCGCGCGGACGCTGGCGGCGCAAGGGCTGGATGTCTCGAAGCGGCCGGAGTTCCGGAACCTGGACGCGGTGACGAAGGCGTCGATGGCCCGCCTGTACGACTTCCAGCATTCGGACGGCAGCTGGGGTTGGTGGAAGCAGAGCCCGGGCGACCCGTTCATGACGGCGTACGTGGTGTGGGGTTTCTCGATCGCGAAGAACGCGGGGCTTACGGTGAACGATGCGGCGGTGAACCGCGCGTTGAGCTGGTTGAACGATCAACTGCCGCGTGCCGAGGGGCAGCCGCACGAGCAGGCGTGGATCCTTCACGCCACCACAGCGTGGCGGGCTGCGGCAAAGTCGAAGGCAGGCTCGAACGAGCTACGTGCGTTCGAGGATGCGTACAAGCACCGCGAGGAGCTCTCGGCGTACTCGCGCGCGCTGCTGGCCCTCGCTGCCCATCGGATGGGCGATGCCACGCGGGCCGCGGTGCTGGTGCGGAATCTCGAGGATGGGGTGACGATGGACCGGAAGCCGGATCAGTCGGTGCTGATCCGCGGGGCGGGCGGAGCGGCGGAGACGATGGCCACGGCGCACTGGGGCGCGGGCGATCGTTTCTGGTGGCGCTGGTGGGAGGGGCCTGTCGAGACGACGGCGTTCGTGCTACAGGCGTTGGTGACGATCGATCCGCAGAACGCGCTGGTGGAGCCGACGATGAATTGGCTGGTGAAGAATCGCCGCGGCGCGCGCTGGCACAACACGCGCGACACAGCCATCGCCATCCTGTCGCTAAACGAGATCCTCCGCTCCGAGCGCGGCACGCCGGCGACGTCGTACGAGGTGTCGGTGAACGGAACAGTCGTGGCGTCGAAGGCGATCACGCCGCAGGATTTCCTCGGCGGTCCGATCCGCATCCCTGTCGACGCGAAGCTGGTGAAGGACGGGAACGAGATCCGGATCCGCCGCGGTGGTGAGGGGTCGCTGTATTTCTCCGCGGAGGCGCGCTTCGTCTCTCTGGAGGAGCCGGTGACGGCAGCGGGCAATGAGCTGTTCGTGCGCCGCGATTATTACCGGCTGGTGCCGCATCCGACGCTGCTGAAGGGTGTGGTGTACGAGAAGGTGGCTCTCCGCGATGGCGACTCGATGCCGTCGAACGAGCGCGTCGAGGTGGTGGTGACGGTGGAGACGAAGAATGACTACGAGTACCTGCTGTTCGAGGATCTGAAGCCAGCCGGCCTGGAGGCCGTTGTGCTGCAGAGCGGGACGCCGCTGACGGCGTTCGAGCTACGCCCAGCCTCGGTGCTACGCGCACAACCAAAGCCGACGGAGGTCCGCCGCGCAGCGTCAGCAGACCGTGCGAACGGTCAGGTGGCGGTCTACCAGGAGCTCCGCGACCGCAACGTGGCGCTGTTCATCGACAAGCTGCCGCAAGGGACCTGGGAGATCCGCTATACGCTCCGCGCCGAGGTGCCCGGGAAGTATCACGCGCTACCGCTACTCGGCCAGGCCATGTACGTGCCGGACGTGCGGGCAAACGGCGTGGAGGTGCGGTTGGGGGTGGAGTAGACGGGGAGAGACGACGGGGGGGGCCTCCGGCGGGCGGGCGGCTGCCCGCACAGCTGGGTTGGCCCAGCCTCAGGTAACCTTCCTTACTAACGACACTGTTGGCTGAGGCTGGGCCAACCA
>JAXDJK010000392.1:0-3582 GCA_034665665.1 Acidobacteriota bacterium | reverse complement strand
CGCGTCGACGCTGGCTTCGGCGGCTGTGCTGGCGGTGTTCATGGGCGGGCTCGGCGCCGGGGGCCTGTTCCTGGGGCGCTACGCGGAACGGCACGCGCGGCCGCTCGCGCTGTATGCCCACCTGGAGCTGGCCATCGCCGCCTCGGCGGCCCTCACGCCGCTGCTGATCGTGCTGGTCCGCCGGCTGTATCTGGCCACGGGGGGCTCCGCGGCGATGGGCATGCCGGCGGCGACGCTGCTCCGGCTCGCGCTGACGCTGCTGGTGCTCGGCATCCCGACGGTCCTGATGGGCGGGACGATGCCGGCGGCGGCGCGGGCCATCGCCACGCGCGAGGATCTCGGCCGGCGTGAGCTGGGCACGCTGTACGGCCTGAATACCCTCGGCGCGGTGACGGGCACGCTGCTGGCCACCTTCATCCTGCTGGAGACGTTCGGCAATCGGGCCACGCTGTGGCTGGCGGCGCTGGCGAACGTGCTGGTGGCGCTGACGGCGCTGTTGCTGGCGCGCCGTGAGGAGCAGGCCACGGGGGCCACGGAGGAGGAAGCGACTGCTTCCACCGGATCGCGGCGGTTCGTGCTCGCTGCCGCCGCGGCAGTGGGCTTCGCGTTCATGCTGATGGAACTGGTCTGGTACCGCATGCTCGCGCCGCTCCTGGGCGGGACGACGTTCACGTTCGGCCTGATCCTGGCGATGGCGCTGCTCGGCATCGGTCTGGGCGGCGTGGCGTACACGCTGCGGAAGAACGCGGTGGCCACCGCGAGCGCCTTCGGGCTCACCTGCGCGCTCGAAGCGCTCCTGCTGGCGATTCCGTACGCCCTCGGCGATCGGCTGGCGGTCCTGGCTTTGTTGCTCCGGCCGCTCGGCGCCGGCCTTGGCTTCGGCGGCTATCTGGCGGGCTGGGCGGCCATCACGTTCGTGGTCGTCTTCCCGACGGCGTTCCTGTCGGGGCTGCAGTTTCCGATGCTGGTCTCGCTTCTGGGTCGCGGCCGGCCGGGTGTGGCCACGGACCTCGGCATGGCGTACGCGTGGAACACGGCCGGGTCCATCGCGGGATCGATCGCCGGCGGCTTCGGTCTCCTGCCGATCCTCAGTGCGACCGGCACGTGGCGCGCCGCGGTGCTGGTGCTGGTGGTCACGGCCATCGCGGCAAGCCGCAGAAGCGTGGCGGTGGTGGCGGCGGCGATCCTGGCGGTGCTGGCGATTTGCGCGACCGGCCCGACCGCGGCGTGGCGGCACACGCCGATCGGTGCGGGACGGGTGGAGCTGGAGACGCTGACGCGCAACAGCGTGGAGAACCTCCTGCACGCGCAGCGGCGGACGACGGTGTGGGAGGTGGACGGCGTGGAGAGCTCGCTCGCGCTGGCGGACGCGGATGGCTATGCCTTCATCGTCAACGGCAAGAGCGACGGCCACGCCACGGTGGACGGCGGGACGCAGGTGATGGGCGGCCTCGTGCCGGCGGCGCTGCATCCCGATCCGCGGCGGGCGCTGGTGGTGGGCCTCGGGACCGGCTCGACGGCGGGCTGGCTCGGTTCGATCCCGTCGATGGAGCGTGTGGATGTCTACGAGATCGAGCCGGCCATCCGCCGGATCGCCGCGGCCTGCGTCGACGTGAACCGCAACGTGCTGGCCAACCCGAAGGTGCACGTGGCGTACGGCGATGCGCGCGAGCTGGTGCTGACGAATCGGCAGCACTACGACATCATCTCGTCGGAGCCGTCGAATCCGTACCGGGCCGGCATCGCCAGCCTGATGACGGTGGAGTTCTACGACGGCGCGGCGCGACGGCTGGCGCCAGGCGGGATCTTCGCGCAGTTCCTGCAGGCTTACGAGATCGACAGCGCCACCTTGCGGGTGGTCTACGCGACGCTGGGCAGCGTCTTTCCCAACGTCGAGACGTGGGAGACGAAGCGTGGCGACCTGCTGCTGGTGGGCTCGATGCAGCCGGTGACGTACGACGTGGCCCGGCTGCGCGAACGGTTCGCACAGGAGCCGTACCGCTCCGCGGCGCGGAACGTCTGGCGCGCCACGAGCCTGGAGGGCGTGCTGGCGCACTACGCGGCCGGTCCTGCCACGGCCCTGGCCCTCGCGTCCGACGCACGCGCGAATACGGATGACCGCGCGGTGCTGGAGTACGGCTTCGCGCGCACGCTGGGCAACAACACGCTCTTCCAGGTCGACGAGCTGCGCGCCTTCGCCCGGCGCAACGCCGACGAGCTGCCGCGGCTGAGCGGCGCAGTGGACCGGGCCGCCATCGACGCGGCGCGCCGGGAAACGGCGGAGCCGCCGGCGCCTGCCGAGGTGCTGTGGCGGGAGGGGAAGGCGGAGGAGACCGCGGTGGCGCTGGAGCACGCTTTCGTGGCCGCGCGAAGCGATCCGTGGTCGAACCGCGAGGGGATGCTGCGCGCGCTGGTCATTGCGGGGGAGGTGGCGGTGGCGCATCCGCCGCTCGCGGCGCGCCTGCATGCCGCGCTGGCGAAGCCGTTCGCGGCGGGCCTCGTGAACGACGCGCGCCAGCTCGCGCTGCTGCAGGTCGCGACGCAGCTCACGCCCGGTCGCTGCAACGCGCAGGTGGTAGCCGCGCTCCAGCCGTTCGAGCACGGCGTGCCCTGGAACCGCGCCTTCCTCCGTAACCGCCTGACCTGCTACGAGCAGCTCGGCCACCCGCGTGCCGCCGCGGCGCGGAAGGATTACGAGCAGCTGATGAAGCACGAGAGTGCACCGCTGGGGGAATGACGGGGGCGGCGCCTGTGGCTGTACAAAAGCGGCGGCTCGGGCCGCCGCATTCCAAACGCTTCGCGTAGTCCGGCGCGCTTTTGGCCAAATGGGCGCAACGTTTACGCGAAGCGTTTGGACTGCTGTGGCCCGAGCCACAGCTTTTGTACAGCCAGGGGCAGCAACGCCGTTCGTGCAGACGTGGTACCTTTCGTAACAGATTCTGACGGATGCTGAAGCGCAGCGCACGGCGCGAATTGCACTAAGTCGTTTCCGCCCAACAGGAAAGCAACAGCGGACGGGCGTGGCACCTCGTTCGCTCTAGGAGGACGCCGATGACGAAACAAAGTCGCGCGACCGAGAGCGGGTATTCGCTCGTGGAGATGCTGGTGGTGCTGGCCATCGTCGGCGTTCTCTCGCTGGTCACCGTTCCCCAGTTCATGACCTTCTACAAGCAGAACAAGATGCGGACGGCGGTGCGGCAGTTCACGTCGGACATCCGCGGCGCGCGGCAGCGGGCCATCACGCTCAATGCGCCGACGGCGATCAGCTTCACCCCCGGCGCGGCCCCGTCGGGCGGGGGCGTGCGCGGCCGCTATGCGATCTACACGCTGAACGGCGGCACGTGGACGATGGTCGGCGGCTACAAGAACCTCGATCAGGCGGTGTACTTCATCGACTCCGACTTCCCCGTGAACAGCGGCCCGGCCGACAACATGGAGGACGTGATCTTCCTGCCGAACGGTACGGTCGCCAACCTGCCGACCAGTCCCGACACGCCGCTGGTGGTCATCAAGTCGGACAACAAGGTGCCGAACAACCGCTGCACGCTGACGTTCTCGACCTCCGGTTCGTTCACCTCCGCG
>JAXDJK010000391.1:0-4669 GCA_034665665.1 Acidobacteriota bacterium | reverse complement strand
TGCATCTCGTCGAGCTTCGGCCAGCCGGCGATGATGAACTGGGTGATGCCGATCGCTTTGTAGGCGAGGAAGGCGTCCGCCAGTTCCTGTGGCGAGCCGACCAGCGTGATCGACGACGAGCCGTAGTACGGCACCAGGCCGGCGTAAAGCGAGTGATTCAGCCAGCCCACTTCGTCGGCCGCGGCCAGAGCCTGCTTGAGCGTTTGCGAATCGCTGCGGGTCAGGATGCCGCGCTCCTGCTTGGCGATGTCGTCATCCGGCAGCATGGCTTGCGCGGCCGCCAGCGCTTCCTCGCGCGTGGGACGGCAGATCACGCAGAGGCGGAGGCAAAGCTCCTTCCCCTGCTCGCGAACGCGGGCCGCGATCGGCTGCAGCTTCTCCGGCGTGTCGATCAGCCGCAGCCAAGCCGAGGCCTGCGACAGCGCCAGTCTCTCCGCCTGCTCCGAATGGCCGGAGACGTAGATCTCCGGCGCGTTGCGATCCGGCGCCTGATACGGCGTGTGCAGCTTGCCGCCTTCCACGCGGTAGTACTGGCCCGCGAAGTCGACGCCGCCGCCGTTGTTCCAGAAGGCGTGACAGATGCCGAGGAACTCCTCGGCGCGCGCATAGCGCTCATCGTGCTCGAGGAAGTCGCCGTAGCCGCGCTGTTCCGCCGTCGAACTGCCGGCCACGACGTTCACCGCCACGCGGCCCTCGATCAACCCCGAGAGCGTGTTGATCTGCTGCACGAACGTGGTCGGCTGCATCAGCCCCGAGCGATAGGCCACGATGAATTTCAGCTTCTCCGTGACCTGTCCCATGGCGCAGGCGATGAGCAGCGTGTCGGGCTCATAGCGACTGAACGACAGGAGTACCGACTCGATACCCGACTCCTCAGCGGCAGTGGCGAAGCGGCTCCAGCCCGCGATGTCGGGCAGCGCCGCGGGCGAGGCGCTCTTGGTGGTCAGCACGCGCGAGGTCTCCTGCGCGGTCTTCATCCCGACCTCGCCGCCTTTGGGAAACATCCAGTGGAATCGCAGGGAGGTCATGCGAGCGCGCGCTCCTGCTGCGCCGGCTCCTCCTGCCACTGCTCTGCTGCGCGTACGAGCGGGATGACCTCGCGGCCGAAGCGGGTCACCTCGTCCACTTCCGGCCAGCCGGAGATGATGAATTCGTCGACGCCGATGCGCTTGTACGCGAGGAAGGCATCGGCGAGCTCGCGCGGGGTGCCGAGGAGCGTCGTCCACACCGGACCATACGACGGAACGAAGCCCGTCCAGAGGGAGCGGTCGAGCCAGTAGCCGTCGTTCCCAACCACGCTCCCCTCGGCGTACATGCGCGAGTCGTCCTTCAGCCGGATCAGGCTCGGCCGCCGCGTCAGCGTCTCGTCGGGCAGCAGCGTTTCGGCGACGTGCACCGCCTCCTCGCGTGTCGGCCGGCAGATCACGCAGAGCCGCAGGCAGACCTTCAGCCCCTGCGCCTTGACCCGCGCCACCATCGGCGCCAGCTTCTCCGGCGTGTCGATCACACGCAGCCAGCAGGTGCCCTGCTCGTATGCCAGCCGCTCCGACTGCTCGGAATGCCCGGAGATGTAGAGCTCCGGGAAACGTTGCTCAGGCGAAACGAACGGCGTCGAGATCCTGCCCTTCTCCACCTGGTAATACTGCCCGGCGAAATCGACCTCACCGTCGCCACGCCAGAAGGCACGGCAGATGGCCAGGAACTCCGCGGCGCGCTCGTAGCGATCGTCGTGCTCGAGAAAGTCGCCGTAGCCGCGTTGCTCGGCCAGCGAGCTGCCGGCCACGATGTTGACCGACACGCGCCCCTGCACCAGCGCCGACAGCGTGTTGATCTGCTGCACGAACGTGGTCGGCTGCATCAGCCCGGAGCGGTAGGCCACGATGAACTTCAGCCGCTCCGTGACCTGGCCCAGCGCACAACTGACCATGATCGGATCGGGCTCGTACTTGCTGAACGAGATCAGTACCGAATCGATCCCCGCCTCCTCCGCCTGTCGCGCGAAATGACGCCAGCCGCGCAGGTCCGGACGCGGCGCGGGCGACGCGCTGCCGGTCGAATCGATCCGGTACCGCGCCGCTTCCCGCGGCGTCTGCACTCCGTCGACGGCGACCTCGCCGCCCTTCGGAAGCATCCAGTGGAATTTGAGCTCCATCGGGGTGGTCTCTCCGCGATCGCTCAGGCGTCCACCGTCCATGGCACCGGCTTCGGCAGCACGCCGCGCTGTTTGGCCCAGCGTTGCAGCGCCCACGGCGGGGTGTCGACATCGCGGTATCCGCCGAGCAGCTGGCGCAGCACCGGGTCGGTAGGCCCGGCGCGGCGGTCGTCCGGCGGTTCGAGGTACACCTCGGGCTTCATCCAGCGATACGCGTAGCCGTACATCAGCACCTTCGAGGTCCGGTCGCTCGTATTCGGCGCGGCCGTGTGGAACAGGCGGTTCTCGAAGAGGAAGGCATCGCCGGCATTCAGTTTCAGGTCGCAGACCTCGACGTCCTTCGGATCGACCTCACCCTTGATCATGAGCAGCGGCTCCTTGCGGAGATGGCTGCGGCGGGCCAGGAGCGTCATGCCCGAGGCGGGCTTGTGAAAGTCGGTGAGGCAGTAACAGATCTTCACGCCCACGCGCGGCAGCGCCTCGTGCCCGAGGTCGGCGGGAATGCGGATGTCGCGATGCCAGCCGCGGCGGAACACGGGCGCCTGCGGGCTGGGACGTTTGTAGATCAGCGAGGTCGAGTGCAGCTGAATGTTGGGCGTGAGCAGCTGCACGGCCAGCGATACGGTCGACGCGTTCGCCACCAGCGCGCGCATGGCCGGCTCGCGGAGGAGGCCGGGGCGGAGATCGAGATGGTTGTACTCGGGGCGGCTGAGCACCTCAGGCTTCTTCAGGAAGGCCTCGGCCAGCCGGTCACCCGCGTCGATGAGCTGGCGGACGGTCTCAGAGTCCAGCGCATTCCGCACCACCAGGAAGCCGTCTTCCTCGAACGACTGGCGCTGTTCCGGCTGAAGCTCGACGAAGTCCACGGTGGGCTCTCTCCCCTACTTTCCGATCACGCAGCAGTGCTGCATCTCGTCACTGGCGGGCGGCAGGATCGTGGCGCTGGGAAAGAGCTGTTGCATGAAGTCCGTGGTGTAGAAGGCGTGACACGACTCCTGCTCGTCCGGAGGATACGTCCGCAGCTCCTCGGTCTCGACATAAAGATCGCGGCCGTTGACGAGCAGGGACCACGCGGCACCGTCCACGCGGCGCAACATCTCCCGTGCGCGCGTCTCGGTCAGGTCGTCGTTCTCCCGCTCCAGCCGCCACTGAAAGTTGTTGCCGGTGTAATGCGCAGGCCAGGCGACGTGCCGAGGGTCGATGAAGGTGAAGGCCAGCGCGCCGCCCTCGGCCAGCATGCTCCGGAGCTCGGTGACCAGCTGCAGCATGTCGCTGGGCGTGGTGTTGGTGAATACCGAGTACGCCACGATGTAGTCGAAAGCCGCGTCCATCGGCGGGATCGAAAGCCGCGGAATGCCGCTCGGATTGAAGAAGAAGCAGTAGCGGTCGTACAGCACCCAGTGCGCTCGCGGGAAGGCGGCCCGGCCACGCTCGATCGACTGCGGGATGACGTCGAGGCACCAGTAGCGCTCCTCGTCGATGGTCGATTGCGGGTCCTTGAGGATGTTGCCGATGTTGCCGCCGAAATCGAGGACGTTCTTCCCCCGCCAGTCGGCCGTGCCGACCTGCTCGGAGAAGTAGCTGAACTGCCCCATCTTCGTAGAGACGAAGGGCGCGCTGTCTTTCCACCCGTTCCGTTGCGGCGCGTAGACCGACGCCGTCACCGGTTGCCTCCGACGAGCGCCGCTTGGCGCGAAGGCGCCACGACGCTGGCCGCCAGCACCGTATCGATGTCGGCGAAGGGAAAGCAGGTCAGCCGCGAGCGCGGGTTGCAGTTGTAGATGGCCGGGAGCCAGGGCTCGCGGCTGAGTTGCGCGATGCAATCGGCGGAGTAGCCATAGACGTCGGGGTCGTTGCGCGTCGGGTCGTACTCGTCAAAGTGCGTGCCGTTGTCCTGGTAAAAATCGTAGCCGAGGAGATAAATCGGATTGCCGCCGAGCAGGATGGCCAGGTGCAGGCCCGTACAACCGGCGCCGGAGCCGAACAGCTCTTCGTCGAAGTTCCGCGGGACATGCTTGCGGCGCCTCCAGAGATTACGCAGCGCCTCGGCGGTATCGACCCGGCGCGGCGGCGGGATGTTGTGCGGGTTGATCTCATACGCGCTCTCGTGCGTGTCGAGGGGCGCCGCGCCCGGACCGGCGATGATGGTGCCGTTGTATGCACGGAGCGCCCGCGCGTGGGTCTCCTTCGCGCTGGTGTCGATGAAGTGCAGCATCGTGGGCTGGTAGTGCTCGACGATCCGGTTGATCCCGAGGGTCACCCGGCCGTCCAGGCGCGTAAAGTCGAACCCGCGCAGACTCGTGCCGGTCGACAGCACGAAGATCGGGACGTCGCGGTAGAGATTTTCCAGCGGAGGGGCCATGGCGGTCGTCAAGGGCTACTCCTGGAGCGCACCCGGTCGATGATGGTGGCCGAGCGGACGCCAGCGAGGAGTGGCCGGCAGCACCGGCGGACGCGAACGCCCCAGTTGCTCGGGCGTGGCGGGAGGACGAAGGATGCGCACCCGTCCGCGGCTCT
>JAXDJK010000390.1:0-3009 GCA_034665665.1 Acidobacteriota bacterium | reverse complement strand
GCGGGCGTCGTACGCGACCTCGCCGAAGTTCCAGCCCTCGCCGTACAGGTAGACCTCGTGGCCGTCGACGCCCTCGACGTCGGCGGTGAGGTGGTCGAGCGAGACCTTGACCTCGAGGATGTTGGCGCGCGGGTGGTGGCCCATCAGGTCGAAGCGGAAGCCGTCCACCTTGTACTCGCGGGCCCACGTCACCACCGAGTCGATGAGCAGCTTCTCCATCATGTTGTGCTCGGAGGCCGTGTTCGGGCAGCAGCTCGACTGCTCCAGCACCCCGTCCGCATTCAGCCGGTGGTAATAGCCCGGGACGATCCGGTCCAGCACCGCCTTCTCGTTCTGTCCCGCCGCGTTGGTGTGGTTGTAGACCACGTCCATCACCGTGCGCAGCCCCACCGACGACAGCGCCTGCACCATCTCCCGGAACTCCACGATCCGCGCGGAGCCATCCGGTTGCGTGGCGTAGCTCCCCTCCGGCACCGTGTAGTGCCACGGGTCGTAGCCCCAGTTGAAGCCGTCCTGATCGCGGATCGCATTCACCGCCGCCTGCTGCTGATCCGAGTCCGCCGCATACACCGACAGATCGCCCGGCGACTGCCACTGCGAGCGGTCCTCATTGACCGTGGCGATGTCGAAAGCCGGCAGCAGATGCACGTGCGTCAGCCCCGCCGCCGCCAGCGCGGCCAGGTGATGCATTCCGTTCGAGCCGGTCTGCGTGAAGGCCTTGAAGGTCCCCCGCTGTGCCGCCGGCACCGTGGCATCGCTCGCGCTGAAATCGCGCACGTGCAGCTCGTACAGCGAGATGTCCTCCGGCGCCGCCAACGCCGGCTTCACCAGCACCGACCATCCCGCCGGCGCCAGGGCCGGGCTTCGCAGATCGACGATCTGGCTGCGCGTGCTGTTCATGGCCAGGCTGACCGAGTACGGGTCCGTGACGATGTTGTGCTCCACCTGCCCCGTCGAGCGGACGAACACCTCCACCTCGTACAGATAGAACTTGCCGTTCCAGCTCGCATCGCCGGTGATGCTCCAGACGCCGCTGGCCGGATCGACGGTCATAGGCTGCACCGTCAGCACCGTGGCCGCATTCGAATCGTTGAACAGCCGCAACTTGACCGACAGCGCCGTCGGCGCCCACACCTTCAGCGACGGCACGCCGCCTGACCAGACCACGCCCAGCGATCCGTTGTACGTGTACAGGTCATCGAGCACGCCCGCGATCTGCACCGAGGTCGCATCCTCCAGCGCCGTCCCGCTCTTCGCCTCCACCGCGATCTGACCCTTCAGGATGGCCGCCGCGTTCGCGCCCACCGGCAGCTTGAACGCCGCGTAGCTGGCCAGGTGCGGGAACTTCGCGACCACGTCCGCCGGCAGTCCGTTCGGGTCGTACGTCAGCGCGTACGCGGTGCCGCCCGTGATCCCCTCCGGCGTCAGCGCCAGCCCGCCGCCCGCGCTCGCGTACAGCGTCACGTTCGACGACGGCGCCACGTTCCAGGCGATGGTGCTGCCCGTCACCCAGTGCGCCTGCGCCTTGGCGAGGTTGCCCTTCGGCGCGCCCGCCGCGGAGATGGTCAGCACGTGCGTGGCCGCGTTGTAGACGAAGAACGTCTCCGCGCACGACTGCGTGACCGTGAAGCCGATGTTCGCCCCGTTCGCCGCTCCATTCGCACCGTAATTCTCATCCCAGCTCTCGTTGATCGCCACCTTCGCTTCATAACTGCCGGCCGGGATGGCCCGCGTGGAGAAGGTATAGGTCCCGTCGCCGTCCGGGTCCTGGAGCCACGACCGCAGACAGCCCGGATCCCAATCGCCGCCGCAGCCGAGGAAATGCTGATAGCTGCCCGGCACCGTGGCGATCGTCTTCGACTTGTTGTCCGCCACCCAGTGCGTGGCATCGTCGTAGTAGAACTTCACGCTCGACGCCGCCGCCAGGTTCAGGGCCAGGTTGCTCCCGTTCGACTGCGCATTCGCACCGTAATTCTCGTCCCACCCATTCTCGAGGGCCGCCTTGTACTCCCACGATCCCGCCGGCACCGCGTACGTCCCCTGCCAGACGCCGTCGGTTCCGTCGTACGTGAGATGCGTGGCCGCGCAAGAGGGATCCCAATCGCCCCCGCATCCCAGCTCGCTCTGCAGGCTGCCGGCGATGGTGACGCTCCCCGGCTGCGGCTCGGCCGCCGCGGCACCGACCGTGAGCACGTGCGACGCGGCGTTATACGAGAAGAGCGTCTTCGCGCAGTCGTTCCCCACCGTGAAGGCGATGTTCGCGCCGTTCTGCACGCCATCCGCACCGTAGTTCTCGTTCCAGCTTTCGTCGATGGCCGCCTTCACTTCGTAGCTGCCCACCGGCAGATACGCGGTCATGGTGTACGTGCCATCCCCATCCGGGTCCTGCAGCCACGAGCGCAGGCAGTCCGGCGCCCAGTCGCCGCCGCACCCGATCTCGCTCTGGTAGCTCCCCGGCGCGGTGACGATGACGGCGTTGCGGTTGCTGGTGGCCCAGTGACTCTTGTGGTCGTAGTAGAACTTGACGTTCGCCGCCGCTCCCAGACTCAGCCCAATGTTCCCGCCATTCAGCTGCGCCCCCGCGCCGTAGTTCTCCCCCCACCCGCCATTGAGCGCGGCTTTGTACTCGAACGATCCCGCCGGCACGCTGAACACGCGCTGCCAGACGTCATCCTCGGGATCGAGGGCGAGGAAGGTCGCCGAGCACTCCGGCGCCCAATCGCCCGGACACCCCAACTCGTCCTGCAAGCTGCCCGCAACCGTAACGGACGCCGGGTTGGCCGCAAACAAGCTGGCCGCAAAAAGCGAAAGGACAACGAGAAAGCTCGCGCGCATGGGTGAACCTCCGGGTGGGCTGACGGAAGAAAGGATCGACGTACGCATTGTATCTCGCGGGGGAGGACGACCGGGGGCCTCCGGCGGGCGGGCGGCTGCCCGCACAGCTAGGTTGGCCCAGCCTCACGCAACCTTCATTACTAACGACACTGTTGGCTGAGGCTGGGCCAACCA
>JAXDJK010000389.1:0-7432 GCA_034665665.1 Acidobacteriota bacterium | reverse complement strand
TCCAAACGCTTCGCGTAATCGTTGCACCCTATAGGGCGGGGGCTACGCCTTGAGCGTGGCGAAGAGCTGTTCGTTGTTGAACGGCTTGGCCAGGACGCGGCAGTCGTCGGGATCGTCCGCGGGATCGTCGTCCACCTCGGGCGAGGTCATCAGAACGACGTTGGGGACTTGCTCGGGCTGGTGCTCGTGCAGGAAGTGCATGACCGGGTCGCTGGTGATCGGCAGGCGCGGCGCGAGCAGGATCGTTTCGTAATGGCGCTCGCGGAGTTTGATGATCGCGTCTTCGGCCGTGGTCACGGACTCGCACTCGTACTCGCGGCGCGCGAGCGTCGCCACGATCGCCGACCGAAGATCGGTGTAGTCCTCGACGACGAGGACGGAGGGGTTGCTGGGATTGGGGGGGTGCGTGCCTGATTAGACGCCGCGAGGAGACGTCGAATTCCGCGGCGGGAGCCTGCGGAGGAGGTTCTCGATGTCGCGGACGTCGGCCGGCTTGGTTAGATGCTCGTCGAAACCGGCTTCCAGCGCACGCCGCTTATCCTCCGGTTGTCCGAAGCCGCTGACGGCCACAAGGATGATGTCGCCACCGAGCCGCGTGCGCACCTGCCTGGCCACTTCGAAGCCGTCGATGCCCGGCAGGCCGAGGTCGACCAACGCGAGATCGGGCTGCTCCTGCAGCACGATGCGCACGCCTTCCAGACCGTCCGAGGCGTCGACGACGCTGTGCCCGAGGCGACGCAACTTGAGCCGGAGCAGGTCGCGGACATCTTCATTGTCTTCAACGATGGCGATGCGCCGGGCAGCGATCGGCGGCGGCGCTGAGTCGACCGCACGGGTGGGACGGGCGGAGTCAGCGCGCTGCTCCTGGTTCGCCATCGGCAGGCGCACCACGAATTCACTGCCCTTGCCGACGCCGTCGCTCTTCGCCTCTACCGACCCTTCGTGCAGCTCGACGAGGTTGCGCACCAGCGCCAGGCCAATGCCCATGCCGCCCTGCGCACGGCCGATGGCGTTCTCGGCCTGGGCGAAGAGCTCGAAGATGCCGCCGATCCGCTCCGGCGCGATGCCGACGCCATCGTCCGTGACGCGCACGGTGGCGTTCTCCGCGTCACACATCACCTCCAGCGTCACGTGTCCGCCTTCCGGCGTGTATTTGATGGCGTTGGTGAGGATGTTCGTGACGATCTGATCGACGCGAATGGGATCGGCATGCACGAGCACCGGTTCCTCGCACGTCACCACCGCGAGCCGGATGTGCTGCCGCTCCGCGGCCACGGAGACGGTGCGCACCGACTCGGTGACCAGGTCGAGCAGGTCCACGGTCTGCCGTTTGAGCACGATCTTGCCGGCGGCCACACGCGACAGGTCGAGCAGGTCGTTGACGAGGCGGGTGAGGTGCCGCGACTGGCGCTCGATGAGCTGGGCCTGTTGGCCCGGGAGCTTGCCATCGTCGTCGGTCATCTGGGATCCGAGGAGGATCGCACCGAGCGGATAGCGCAGCTCGTGGCCGAGGACCGCCAGGAAACGATCGCGCTCGCGGATGCGCTCCTCGAGCTGCGCCATGAGATCGCGAACGTCGTACTGCCGCTGGCGCGCGCGGAGCGCGGACTGCGCGGCGCTGATGAGCGAGCGGATGCGCACCGGGCGGTCGACGATGGTGACATTGGTACGGTGGATGAGGCCTTCGAGCGACTGCGTCTTCGACTCGAAGGAGAGCGTGCCGCTGAGGATGATCAGCGGAATCTCCGACCACGCCGGCTGGCCGGAGAGGGCGCGCTTGAGCTCCGCCGTTCCTTCCACGGTCATCGCTTCTTCGGTGAGCATGATCGCGCCGACGCCGTCCGCCACCCGGGCCGTGACCTCCTGCATGTTCGCGCGCACCTCGCACGTCATGCCCGCTGCCATCAGCTTGGCGCACATGAGGTCTGCATCGCGGCCGATCGGCGCGACGATCAGAATGCGGTCCGAACGTTCGGTGCTCACGCGCCTCTGGAAGTCCCCAGTGTGCCGTCGTACGTCGGAATGCCCGACATGACGCCGTGGTAGTTCTCGAGCGGCGCACCGATGTCGAGGCCCTTCTCGCTCATCGACAGAGCGCGGATGGCCGTCTCGTGGGCGCCGCTTCGCTTCTTCACGATCGATAGCGCCTTGTGAATGCATCCCTTCGCTTCGTAGTAGCGGAGCAGGATCACGCAGTCGGCGAGATAGCTCACGTCGACGGTGGTCTGCATCTGCCCGACCAGGCCGTGCTGGGCGAAGACGAGGATCGTGGCGATGCCGTTCTGCCCGAGGTAGCTGAGCAGCTCGTGCAGGTGCAGGAGGAGGAAGCGCTCTTCCGGCACGGCGTTGAGGTAGCCATTGAGGCTGTCGATGACCAGCACGCGAATGCCGTCTTCTTCCACCGCTTCGCGCACCAGGTGGGCGAATTCACCCGGCTGCAACTGGGCCGGGTCAACCTGGCGGATGGTGATCAGGCCGCTGTCGACATGCGGCTTGAGGTCCATGCCGAGCGACTTCGAGCGATTGAGCACGCTCGAAATGTTCTCCTCGAAGATGAACATGGCGGTCTTCTCGCCGCGGCTCGCGGCGGAGACGGCGTGCTGCGCCGCCAGCGCCGATTTGCCGCAGCCGGCCGGACCCATGATCAGCGTGCTGGTGCCGCGGTCGAGCCCTCCGCCGAGCATGTCGTCGAGTGCCTTCAGACCACTCGATACCTGCTCACGGCCGGCGATGGTGCGGTGCTCCGCCGCCACCAGGCGCGGGTAAACGACCACGCCGCCGGTCATGACGTTGAAGTCGTGATAGCCGTCGCGGAAGTTCAGCCCGCGGACCTTGACGAGCTGCATGCGCCGGCGCGCCGAACCGTAGACCGGCGTGTAGCGCTCCAGCTCCACCACGCCATGAGGCACGCTCTGGAGCTGGATGTCCTGGAACTCGGAGGTGCGGTCGTCCAGACATAGCACGGTCACGTTGCGGCCGTTGAAGAACTGCTTCATGGCCAGGATCTGCTTGCGGTACCGCAGGCCGCTCTGCGCCAGGAGTCGGATCTCGCTCAGTGAATCGAGCACGACCCGCTGCGGTTTGACCCGGTCCACTTCCTGGAGCATCCCTTTGATGGTCTCGCCGAGCTCGATCTCGGCCGGATAGAAGACGGTGGTCTCCTCCTGCACGAGCGCTTCTTCGCCGACCATCTGCTCGTAGATCTCCAGCCCGTCCAGCGTCCAGCCGTGCGACTTGGCCACCGCGCGCAGCTCTTCCGCCGATTCCGACAGGGTGATGTACAAACAGCGCTCCCCGCTGCGCAGCCCTTCGAGCAGGAACTGCAACCCGATGGTGGTTTTTCCTACCCCGGGATCGCCCTGCACGAGGTACACGCGGTTGCGTGGAAACCCGCCCAGCAGAATGTGATCGAGTCCCTTGATACCGGTCGCGGCCACCGCCGTCGAATCCATCGGATTTCTCCTCGTTGATGCGCTATTGCCGCGCCAGCCAGAGCAAGGGGTATTCCAGCTTCCAGGGAGGAGTTGTAGGCGGGTACTGAAATTGGCGGAGGAGGTGGGATTCGAACCCACGGTACCCGTTAGGGTACGGCGGTTTTCAAGACCGCTGCCTTAAACCACTCGACCACTCCTCCGGGTGCAGGCAGGTGCTGGAACGGGGAATCAGGGCAAAAGATTCACGTCGAGGGTGATCTTCAGCCGCAGGCGTTTGTGCTGGCGGATCTCGTCGAGGGAAAGGTTGAGCGGGATGCTCACTTCCTTGACGAGGCCGTCGTTGGAGCGGCGCTCCGGCGCCGTGGAGAGCGTTGATCCGGACTGGGCGCCGGAGCCGAGGACCGGCAGCGAATCGAGGATGCCTGCCGGCAGGGGGATCTCGATGGACGTGAGCGGCACCTCGGTGGAAGCCTCCGGCGTCAGCGCCTGCAGGGGCGACACCGGCGACGGAGGCGGGGTGAAAAAGTCCGAGACGTCCTCGAACGGGTTGGCCATGGCGCTCGAGGCGGCGCGCGGCGCGGCGGCAGCCGTGGGCAGGAGCTCGGTGGCGACGAGGGGGATGTTCTCGTCGGACGCTTCGTCGATGTCGAACTCGGGCTCACCCGCCGGAGCCATCCGTGCGGCGGATGGAGCGGCGGGACGGGGCGGCGGCGCCAACGGGGGAGCGGATGCAGCCGGCGGCGGCACAGTCGGCGCGCCGAACGGCTCGTCGTCATCATCCCACAGCGAATCGGCGGCCGGTTTGTCCTGCGTGGGGGCGTTGAGGATCTGAATCTCGCGGTCGAGCGGCTCGGTGCCTTCCAGGCCATACTTTTTGACCAGGTGGGCCAGGACGAGCTGGGTGATGCCCTTCAGCGTCTCTTCGACGCCGATGCCGGTGGTGGCCACGGAGCCGAAATACGGCGCGCCGAGCTTGTTCACCTCGCGGTTGACCTCGTCGAGCGGCAGGGCGTTCGGCAGGTCGCGCTTGTTGTACTGGATGACGACGGGGATCTCGCGGATGCGAATGCCCTGGCGCTTGAGGTTGTCCTCGAGGTTCTGCAGCGATTCGAGGTTGGCGTCGGTGGCGAAGTCCTGCGAATCGGCCACGAAGACGATGCCGTCCGCCCCCTTCAAGACCAGCTGACGGGTAGAGTTGTAGTAGACCTGCCCCGGCACGGTGTAGAGCTGGAGCTTGGTACGCATGCCCCGGATCTTGCCGAGGTCGAGCGGGAGGAAGTCGAAGAACAGGGTGCGGTCTGTCTTCGTGGCGAGGGAGAGCATCTTGCTCTTGTTGTTGGACGGGAGGGAATCGTAGATGAACTGGAGATTTGTCGTCTTCCCGCATAAGCCGGGGCCGTAGTAGACGATCTTCGCCGTGATTTCCTTCGTCGCGTAGTTGAAGAGGACCATATCTGACCCGAGATCCGAGTGGTTGAGGGTAGCGAAGGCCCTCGGCACAGTCAATTTGGTATATTCGATCGACCCCTCATATGCCCGAAAAAGTCATCGCCGTCGCCCTCATCCTGCCCCAGATTCCGCGCAGCACCGTCGAAGAGCACCTGGCCGAGCTGGGCCAGCTGATTTCCACCGCCGGTGGCGAGGTGGTGGCGCAGGTCTTCGCCAAGCGCACCGCCCCCGATTCCGCGACGTACGTCGGCAAGGGAAAGGCGGAGGAGATCCACAGCCTGGTGGAGCACCACGCGGCCACGCTGGTGGTGTTCGATGACGATCTCTCGCCGGCGCAGCTGCGCAACGTGCAGAAGATCGTCGGCGAGCGCGCCAAGGTCATCGACCGCAGCGCGCTGATCCTGGACATCTTCGCCGGCCGCGCCAAGACCCGTGAAGCGCGGACGCAGGTGGAGCTGGCGCAGCTCGAGTACATGCTGCCGCGGCTGACGCGGGCCTGGACCCATCTGGAGCGGCAGGCCGGCGGCATCGGGACGCGCGGCGTCGGCGAGACGCAGCTGGAGCTCGACCGCCGCATCGTCCGCACGCGCGTCGCGCGGCTGAAGGAAGAGCTGATCAAGATCGAGAAGACGCGCGAGACCCAGCGCTCGCGCCGGCAGCACGACGCCTTCACGGTGGCGCTGGTGGGCTACACGAACGCGGGCAAGTCGACGCTGTTCAATCGCCTGACCGTCGGCGGCGCGGAGGCGATGGACAAGCTCTTCGCCACGCTCGATTCGCGCTCGCAGAAGGCCGCCTTCGAGATGCCGCGGGAGACGGTGATCGTCGATACGGTCGGCTTCATCCGCAAGCTGCCCCATCACCTGGTGGCGTCGTTCCGCTCGACGATGGAAGAGGCCGTGGCGGCCGACCTGGTGCTGCACGTGATCGACGTGAGCCATCCGCAATACACGGAGCAGCGCGCGATCGGCGACGAAGTCCTGACGGACCTCGGCGTGGATTCCGCGCGCGTGCTGGACGTCTACAACAAGGCCGACCGGCTGGATGAAGACTTCGAGATCCGCCGCAAGGATGCGGCCACGGTCTCGGCGCTGACGGGGCAGGGGATCGACGTGCTGGTGGAGCGCATCCGGGAGCGCGAGCGCGCAGGCGGCGAGCTGCTGCAGCTGGCCATCCCGCACCAGCAGTCGCGCTTCGTGGCCAAGCTCCACGAGGTGGCCGAAGTCCAGGAGCAACGCGTCACCGACGACGCCATCCTCTTCACCGCCTGGGTGCCGAAAGACTCCGTGCACCTGTTCCAGCCGTTCGTGACGCGCGAAAGCGCGCGGTTGGCGGGGTGACCCTGGTGTAGTGCGAGCGGCCGCCGCCATTACGGCGGCGGCCGGGTGCCGCGTCAGGCTTCGAGTGCTTCGGCAGCGCGCTGCGGTTTCTGCGGCTGTGCCGTCAGGCAGGCCGCCGGAATGGCGAAGTTGGCTGGATCGATCGCCGTGGTAAAGGGCTGGTAGTAGAAGTAGTCGGCCAGGGCGAGGCTCGTGCCGAGGTTGACCCCCGATTGCGATTGCATGAACGTGACCGGACGGCTGTTCCTGCCGGTCTGCTCCTGCGGCGCATACCAGACCCAGAGATAGGTGGAGTCCGGATAGTTCAGGCCGGACGGCGGGAACAGCACCGAGTAAACGGTCACGACCTCGTCGGGACAGAGCACCGGGTGGTTGGTGATGGTGGCCTGGATCGTCGCCTGAACTCCGGGAATGGAGATCCACTCGGGCGACTCCTGCGGGAAGTCGAAGTGCGGCGGTCCGACACACGTCGGCATGAGGTGACTCCGGTACGACGTAATGATGAAACTCGTGTCGCTGTTCGGGGGTGCCGGGATGGACGCGGGCGGGGGTCCGGTCAGCAGCGCCTGCTCCGCGGCGATGTCGTCCTGATTGTAGGTATGGGCCATGAGCGTGGTCTGCGCGCGGTCCGAATAGACCGAGTAGTCCTCATCGGGCTTCCAGACATAGAGCACGCGCGTGGGGAGCGGGTTGAAGTGCTCGTTGACGGGCGTCATGAACGCCGTCATCCCGAAATTGTCGTTCCAGACGAAATTCTGAAAGCCGTTCGGATTGCCGAGCGCGAAACCGTCGAACGAGGGCAGGCCCGGCGCCGGCGCGATGCCGCCCGGCGTGAAGACCGGAAAGTAGCTGAAGGAGTACATCTGCAGGATGGCCAGCTGCGCCGGATCGCCTTTCCCAGGGGTGACGGGGCCGACCCCGAACATCATGCGCACCGGCGCGCCGGTCTGCGAGTCGAACCACATCCACGTGGCGGCAGGCGGTTGCGTGTTGGGTACGGGCGCCCGCCACCAGTCGACCGTCGGTCCGTTCATCCAGTTGAGAGGAGAGGAGCCGGCAGAGGCGGCATTCGGCTGCTGATCGCCGAACCAGTTGTCCGGCAGCGACCATCCCATGTCGACCAACTGCCACGTCCCGCCGCCGTCGGTCGACAGTTGCGTCCCGGTCGTACCGATCGTGTACCACCAGTTCCTGCCCGAGCTGCAGCCG
>JAXDJK010000388.1:0-5063 GCA_034665665.1 Acidobacteriota bacterium | reverse complement strand
CCCCACCCGCCCAGGTCCCTCGCTCGACGCTCGGGATGACAAGACAGGAGCGTCCGAGCTCTAGCTTCCTGGAAGTGCGCGGCAGCGACGTCGTCAGGCGCGCTCGGCGCGGACCTCGACCTGGTTGTCGTAGAAGGTCGCGCCGCGGCCGATGTCGGTGAGCGCCTGGGAGGTGGTCTGGTTGGCGTTGCGGTTGTCGACGGTCAGCTTGCCCCACCATACCGACGGGGCGGCGACGACGCCGGGGCGGACGCGGTCGGTGATCACGGCTTCGGCGGAGAAGGTGCCGCGGTCGTTGAAGATGGATACGCGCTGGCCGGCGGTGATGCCGCGGGGGGCGGCGTCGTCCGCGTGGATCTCCAGCGTCGGCTTTCCGGCGGAGCGGCGGAGAGAGGCCACGTTGACGAAGGTGGAGTTGAGGAACTCGTGCGCGGGCGGGGAGAGGAGCGCCAGTGGATAGCGGCGCACCAGCTCGGGATCGCGCTCCTCCGATTCGTACGGCGGGATGTAGAGCGGCAGGGGATCCAGGCCGAGGGCGGCCACGGAGGGGGACTCGATCTCGATCTTCCCGCTGGGGGTGGGCACGCGCTGGCCGTCGCGCCACGGAAGGTGCGGGCGAGCCAGGTCGAGGCGGACGTAGGCGCGCTCCTTCAGTTCCTCCAGCGTCACGGGCTGGCCAGCCAGCGTCTGGCGCATCATCTCCTCGTCGCTGTCGCGGAGGGACGGATGCTCGAGGTTCATGGCCGCGGCCAGGCGGCGGAAGATCTCGGAGTTGGGGAGCGCTTCGCCGAGCGGCTCGATCGCGCGCTGGTTGTACATCAGGTAGAGGTGGCCGTAGGCCTTGTGCAGGTCCTCGTGCTCGAGCTGCGTCGTGGCGGGGAGCAGGACGTCGGCGTAGTCGGCGGTGTCGGTCTGGAAGTGCTCGAGGACGACGGTGAAGAGATCCTCGCGGCGGAAGCCGCGAAGGACGTTCTCGCGATCGGGGGCGATGGAGCCGGGGTTGGAGTTGTAGACCACGATCGCTTTCACGGGCGGATCGTCGGTGACCGTGAGCGCTTCACCGAGTCGGGTCATGTTGATGGTGCGCGTGCCGGCGGGGGAGAGATCGGGACGGGAGAGGGCGTGGTAGTCGAGAGAGGAGAACGTGCCGGAGGTGGAGAGCAGGCATCCGCCGCCCACGTCGTTCCACGCGCCGGTCACCGCGGGCAGGATGGAGATGGCCCGCACGGCCGACCCGCCGCCCGCGTGGCGCTGCAGGCCGTAGTTGAGGCGGATGAACGTCGGCCGCGTGGTGCCGTAGAGGGTGGCCAGCCGCTCGATGGCGGCGGCGTCGATGCGGCAGATCGCGGCCACGCGCTCGGGGGAGTATTCGTTCATGACCCGCTCGCGGAGCTTCTCCCAGCCGGTGGTCATGGAGGCCAGGTAGCCGAGGTCGGCCAGGCCGTCGCGGAAGAGCACGTGCATCATCGCCAGGGCCAGCGCGCCGTCGGTGCCCGGCCGGATGGCGATGTGCTCGTCGCAGGCGGCGGCGGTGCGGGTGCGGATCGGGTCGATGCAGATGGTGCGCGCGCCGTTCGCCCTGGCCTGTCGCACGAACGGCCAGAGATGCGGATTCGAGGTGAGGGTATTCGTTCCCCACAGCAAGATCAGCTTCGCCTCGCCGAGGTGCTCGATGTCCGTGCCCATGCGCGTGCCGTACGTGAGGTTCAGCGCCTCGGCGCCCGCGGTCGCGCAGATGGTGCGGTCGAGGTGCGATGCTCCGATGGCGTGGAAGAACCGCCGGTCCATCCCTTCGCCCTGCAGCAACCCCATCGTGCCCGCGTACGAGTACGGGAGGATGGCCTGGGGGCCGTCGGTCTTGATGACTTCGTCCAGGCGTTCCGCGATCAGGTGGAGTGCTTCCTCCCACGACGCGCGGCGGAACTTGCCCTCGCCCTTCGCGCCTACGCGGATCTGCGGATAGAGCAGACGGCCCTCGTGGTAGGTGCGCTCGAGGTACTTGTTGACCTTCGTACAGAGGAAGCCCTGCGTGACGGGGTGGTCGGGATCGCCCGCGATCCGGATGGCCCGGCCGTCCTCGACGGTGACGAGCATCGAGCAGGTGTCGGGGCAGTCGTGGGGGCACACCGTTTTGATTAGTGGCATAGCGGGGACTCGTGGCCACGGGTAAAGGCGGAATGTTGAATGGTGAATGTTGAATGGTGAATGTTGAATGGAGCGTGTGCGGCGGGCAATTCAACATTCACCATTGAGCATTCACCATTCAACATTTGCTTTTATTCGCGTTCCAGGACCATCGCCACCCCGATCCCGCCCGCCGCGCACACCGTGACCAGCCCGTACTGCTCGCCCGTGCGCTGGAGCTCGTTGCAGACCGTGGTCACGATCCGCGCGCCGGTGGCGCCAAACGGGTGGCCGAGGGCGATCGAGCCGCCGGTGCGGTTGATCTTTTCGGGGTCGATGTCGCCGACTGGTTCGCTGCGGTGCAGCTTTTCCTGGGCGATTTTTTTGGAGCCGAGCCACTGGATATTCGAGAGGACCTGGGCGGCGAAGGCTTCGTGCATTTCGATGACGCCGATGTCGCTGAGCTGGATCTTGGCGCGCTCCAGCGCGGTGGGGAGGGCGAAGACCGGGCCCTGGAGGAGCTGGTCGAACGGATCCGTGGCGGCGTACGCGTAGCTCTTGATGAAGCCGATCGGCTTCAGCCCGAGGGCCTTGGCCTTCTCCTCGGACATCAGCAGCACGGCGGCGGCGCCGTCGGTGAGCGGCGAGGCGTTGGCGGCGGTGATGGTGCCGTACTTGCGGTCGAAGACCGGGCGCAGCTTGGCCATCGCTTCGAGCGTCGAATCGCCGCGAATGAGGTTGTCGGTCTCGACGACATTGTCGAAGCCGGGAGGGACGACCACCGTCATCACCTCGTCCTTGAATCGGCCGCTGGCCGTAGCCGCGGCGGCGCGGTGGTGGCTCTGCAGGGCGAACTTGTCCTGCGCCTCGCGCGAGATGCCGTTTTCCTTGGCCATCTTCTCGGCGGATTCGCCCATGGTCAGGCCGGTCGACGATTCGGCGATGGCCGGCGCATCGGGAGCGAGGTCGCGCGGGCGGATCTTGGAGAAGGCCCCCAGCTTGCCGCCGAGGCTCTTCTGCTTGCTGGCGGAGACCAGCGCGTCGGCGAACTTTTTGGAGAACAGAATGGGCACGTCGGAGAGCGACTCCGCGCCGCCGGCGATGACGACGTCCGCGTAGCCGCGGGCGATCATGTCGGATGCCGAGGTGATGGCCTGGTTGGATGACGCGCAGGCTTTGGAGACGGAATAGGCGGGGATCTGGCGAGGCAGGCCGGTCCCGAGCACGATCTCCCGCGCGATGTTCGGCGCCTTCACGGACGGGATGACGTTGCCGAAGACGAGCTCCTGCACCATGGCCGGATCGATCCCGGAGCGCTGCACCAGCTCCGCCACCACCAGCTTCCCGAGGTCCAGCGCGGAGAGGTGCGCGTAATGCGTGCCGGACTTGGCGAACGGCGTACGAAGGCCACGGATCACGGCGACGCGGGGGGTGTATTGCCAGGTCATGCGTACCTCGCTGAATGGTGATTCATTTCGGGGGTCGGAGGATATCAGAGAGAGAAGATGAACGCAGAACGCATCGCGCAGAATGAGTCAAAGCAAATGTTGAATGGTGAATGTTGAATGTTGAGTGTTGAATGAAAGGCCGCAAGCGCCGAATTCAACATTGAGCATTCAACATTCACCATTCAACATTTGCCTCTGCCTCATTCAGTAGAATCCCCCCATGCCGACCGCCCCCCCTCCTGAACCCAACCCGCTGCGCGAAGGTCTCGAGCAGGAGCGTGTGCCCGAGGCCTCGTGCCTGGTGATCTTTGGTGCGTCGGGGGATCTGACGCAGCGCAAGCTCGTGCCGGGGTTGTATTCGCTGGCGCATGACGGGCTGTTGCCGGCGGGGCAGGTGATCATGGGATTCGCGCGGCCGGAGCATACGGATGAGACGTTCCGTGCGGCCATGCGCGAGGCGTGCGAGAAGCACGCGCGTACGCGGCCGATCGACGAAGCGGTATGGGAGAGCTTCTCGCGCGGGCTGTTCTACGTGCGGGGGGAGTTCGGCGAGCACGAAGGCTATGTGCGGTTGAAGGCGCGGCTGGCGGAGCTCGACAAGGAACGCGGCACCGGCGGCCGGCGCATCTACTACCTGGCGGTGCCGCCCGATTTCTTCGACGACATCGCCACCTCTCTCGGCAAAGAGGGGATGGTCACCGACCCGGACCGCGGCGGACCGTACACGCGGGTGATCATCGAGAAGCCGTTCGGCCACGACCTCGAGAGCGCGCGGGAGCTGAATGAGATCGCGGTGAAGACGTTCCGCGAGCGGCAGGTCTTCCGGATCGATCATTACCTCGGCAAGGAGACGGTGCAGAACCTGATGGTGCTGCGCTTCGCCAACGGCATCTTCGAGCCGTTCTGGAACCGCCAGTACATCGACCACATCCAGTTCACCGTGGCCGAATCGATCGGCGTGGAGAAGCGCGGCAACTACTTCGAGACGGCCGGCATGACCCGCGACATCATCCAGAACCACATGCTGCAGCTGGTCTCGCTCGTGGCCATGGAGCCGCCGTCGGCCTTCGAGGCCAACGCGGTGCGCGACGAGAAGGTGAAGGTGCTGCGTACGTTGCGCGAACTGCCGTTGAAAGCGATGGACGACGTCGCGGTGCGGGGGCAGTACACCGAGGGCTCGGTCCTCGGCGAGGACGCCAAGGGGTACCGCGAGGAAGAGAAGGTCGATCCGCATTCGAACGTGGAGACCTACGCGGCCGTGAAGGTCTTCATCGACAACTGGCGTTGGGCGGACGTGCCGTTCTACCTCCGCGCGGGCAAGCGGCTGCCGAAGCGGGTCACCGATATCTCGATCCATTTCCGGCCGGCGCCGCACCCGCTCTTCAGCCGCCTCGGCATCCGCACACAGCCGAACGTGCTGGCCATCCGCATCCAGCCGGACGAAGGGATCTCGCTGAAGTTCGACTCGAAGCTGCCGGGGCCGAACGTGCG
>JAXDJK010000387.1:0-4233 GCA_034665665.1 Acidobacteriota bacterium | reverse complement strand
ACGCTCGGGATGACAAACCGGATGACAAACCGGAGCCGGTATACTGCCTTCATCGTCCGTGGTCCGGGCGTTTTCCGAGGTGGGTCCTGAAAATCGGTGTGTGGTTATTCGTGCTGTTGGCTACGTTGGCGGAAGAGCCGCCCAAAAAGCCGCCCCAAAAAGTCGAAGAGACCATCATGGTCACCGCCACGCGGAGCGAGCGCGGGACCAGCGAGCTTCCGGTCAGCGTCACCGTCGTTCGCGAAGAAGAGATCCGCAACGCGCCCGTGCGCAGCGTCGATGACCTCCTGCGCAACATCCCCGGCGTGCACTTCAGCCTCGTCAGCGCCAGCGGCTCCACGCCGAACAACCAGCGTGTCTCCATGCGCGGCCTCGGCGGCAACCGCGCGCTGGTGCTCCTCGACGGCATCCCCCTCCACGATCCCTACAGCGGCATCGTGCAGTGGCAGAAAGTGCCGCTCGACAGCCTGCGCCAGGTGGAAGTCGTCCGCGGCGGCAGTGCGAGCCTCTTCGGCAACTTCGCCCTCGGTGGCACGATCAACCTGATCACCCGTCCGGTCGAGCAGAACGGCGTCATGGCCGACCTCGCGTACGGCAGCGGCAACACCGAGCGCGAGACCATCACCGTCGATCACGTCCTCACGCCGCGCGTGGCCCTGCGCCTGAGCCATACCCGCAACAATTCCAACGGCTTCGTGCGCGTCCCCGATCCCGGCCCCGTCGACCTGCAGGCGTGGATCGACAGCCAGCAGACCTCTGGCCGCGCCGACTACACCATCTCCGACCGCGCCAGCGCCTTCTTCAAGGCCAGCACGGCCCAGATCGACATCTCCCAGGGCACGCCCGTCACCTACTCCAAACGCGATCTCTTCGAGACCTCGGCCGGCACGCACCAGGCCGCGGGCCACAGCGGCCTCGTGTCCGCCAACGTTTTCTATCAACGGCAGAGCGAGCGGCTCACCAACTCCACGATCGTCGGCCAGCGCCTCTCGGAGTTTCTGACCCAGGACGGCACGAATCCGTCCACCGGCGCCGGCGCCTCGATCGAATGGTCCACGCAACGCCGCGGAGCGATCCCGTTCATCTCCGTCGGCCTCGACGCGCGCCAATTCAGCGCCTCCGAGAACCGCACCGCCTTCAGCCGCACCGGCGCCGTCACGCAGCGCAGCGTCGTGCACGGGCGGCAGCGCTTCGTCGGCGTTTACGCGCAAGCGAGCTGGCAACCGTCCGAGCGGGTGGAAGTGCTGGCCAGCACGCGTCTTGATACCTTCCGCAACGACGACGGTGCGACCACGGTCATCGGCGGCGCCACCACCACGTATCCGGCCAAAACCTCAAAGCAGCTCGATCCGCGCGTCTCCATCCGCTACGCTCTGAACGGCCGTTCCGCGCTGCGCGCGTCGGCCTACCGCGCCTTCAACGCGCCGACACTCCGCGATCTCTACCGCAACAACCAGACCGGCAACAGCATCATCCTCGGCAATCCAGCGCTCGTGCCGGAGACGCTGGTCGGCGGTGAGATCGGCTGGGAGTGGGCGGCCGATCGCGGGCACGTCGAGGTCAACGTCTACCGCAACACCATCGATGGCCTGCAATCGCGCGCGAACGTGCCCGGCCAGCCGGCCAATGTCTTCCAGCAGATGAACCTCGGGCAGAGCCGCAGCCAGGGTCTCGAAGTGATGACGGACCTGCGCCTCGCTCGCCAGTGGTCGCTGAACGCCGGCTACACCTTCGCCGACTCGACCATCATCGAAGACCCCGACCCGGCGCTGATCGGCAACATGATCCCCGAGGTCCCGCGCCACATCGGCAGCCTCGGCATCCGCTACCACGGTGTGCGCGGCACGAGCGTCGACCTGCGCGGCCGTGTGGTCAGCCGCTCGTACGGTGAAGCTTCGAACCTGGCCCTCTCGCCCGCCCATCGCGTCGTCGACTTTTCGGTCTCGCAGCCGGTGCGTCCGTGGCTGGACGTCTACGGCGTCGTCGAGAACGTCTTCGACGAGAATTACTACCTCGCTCTCGCGCCGACCTCCTTCCGCAGCGGCCTGCCGCGCACGGTCACCGGAGGCGTACGGCTCAACCTCGGATCCCGGAGACGCCCTTGAACCACACCACAGTTGCGCGCATGGCGCAATGCGCCGTACTGCTGTGCAGCATCGTGCTCGCCGCGTGCGCGGCTCACGAAGAGAAACCGGCCGCGAAGAACGCACTGACGAAGGTTCAGCTCAACGTCAACCCGACCCTCACCTACGCGCCGATCGTCATCGCGAAAGAAGAAGGCTTCTTCGCGCAGGAAGGCATCGACGCCGAATTCGTCTCCCTCGACTCGAACTCCGCCGTCGCCGCCGCCACGGTAGGGAAACTGGACGTCCTCTCCGCGGGCGTCCGCTCGGGCGTGTTCAACATGATGCTCAAAGGCGTACCGCTGCGGATCGTGGCCGACAAGGGACACTCCGGGCCGCAGTGTTCCGCCGACGCCTTCATTGCCCCCGTGGCGATGGCGAAGCGGATCGCGGCGGCCGGCGGCAGCATTCGCGGCGAGCGCCTGGCGCTGCTCCGCGGCGGGATCTCCGAATTCCTGACCATGCGCCTCCTGGAAAAGCACGGCCTGACCACGGCCGATGTGACCGTGCTCCAGATGCCGCAGGGCTCCGCCTCGTCATCGCGGGACAAGCTCGACGCGGTACGCACTGTCACCGAGCCGAACGTGAGCGTCGCCCTGGCCGAAGGATGGGCGGCCATCGTGGCCACCCCGGAGGAGCTCGTCCCCGGGCATCAGACGTCCGTACTGATCTTCGGCAAGCGGCTGCTCCAGGACGACCCCGCGCTCGGCGAGCGCTTCATGCGCGCGTACCTGCGCGGCGTGCGGCAGTACAACCAGGGCAAGACCGAGCGCAACGTGGCCATCGTCAGCCGCTACACCAAACTGCCGCCCGAGGTCATCCGGCGCGCCTGCTGGATGATCATCGGCAACGAAGGCGGCATCGACCCTGCCCGCGTGCAACCGTTCCTCGACTGGGCCCTGGCGAACCATTTCCTCGACGGGAAGATCGCGCCGGAACAGTGGTGGACTTCCCGCTTCGTCGACGCTGCCAACGCCAGCCTGGCCGCAGGGAGGCCATGAGCTTCGCCCTCGACGCGATTACCAAGGAGTACGGCAGCGGCCCCGCCAGGACCACCGCCCTCGCCGGGGTCAGTCTCGCGGCCCGCGGCGCCGAGTTCCTCTCCATCGTCGGCCCGAGCGGCTGCGGCAAGACCACCCTGCTCAAGATCGTGGCCGGCCTGACCGCACCCAGCTCCGGCCGGGTGACGTTCGACGACCATCCGCCCGGCAAGCTGCGCACGGCGTTGGTGTTCCAGGATCACGGCCTCCTGCCTTGGTACGACGTCCTCCAGAACGTAGCCCTCGGGCTGCGCTTCCAGCCGGTGGACCGCGAGGTCGCGCTCGAACGAGCGCGCCAGTTCATCGTGCAGGTCGGCCTGGAGAAGTTCCTCCACCACAAGCCGCACCAGCTCTCCATCGGCATGCGCCAGCGCGTCGGCATCGGCCGCGCCTTCGTGGCCGATCCGCAGATCCTCCTGCTCGACGAGCCCTTCGGATCGCTCGACGCGCAGACCCGCATCGTCCTCCAGCAGGAGCTGCTGCGCATCTGGCAGGAGCACCGGAAGACGGTCGTGCATGTCACTCATGATGTGGATGAAGCGATCCTGCTCAGCGACCGCATCGCGGTCATGAGCGGCCGCCCCGCGCGCATCCGCGAAGAGATCGACGTCCCCTTCGCTCGGCCCCGCGATCTGGACATCCTCGCCACGCCGGAAGCGCGGGAGATCCGGCGTCGCGTCTGGCAAATCCTCGAAGAAGAAGTGCGGGAGAGCCTGTGCGTGCCGCGCTGAAACGGACCTTCGTGAACTGGAAGGACTACGCGATCGCCGCCGGCATCGCGCTGCTCCTGCTTGCGCTTTGGGAGCTGTCGGCACGCAGCGCGTGGATCAACCCCCTGATCTTCCCGCCGCCGTCGCGCATCGCCGCGTCGCTGGTCGACCTCGCGCACTACGACCTCTTCGACAACGTGGCCGTCTCGCTGAAGCGCTTCCTCAGCGGGGTAGTCCTCGGCTCGATCCCGGGCATTCTGGCGGGCCTGCTGATCGGCTGGTCGCCACGCGTCCGCCGCATCATCGATCCGTTCATCGCGGCCATCCATCCGCTGCCGAAGATCGTGCTCTTTCCGCTGT
>JAXDJK010000386.1:0-3453 GCA_034665665.1 Acidobacteriota bacterium | reverse complement strand
AGAAGAGGCCGCGGCTGGAGCCGGCGGCGAGCGGTTTCAAGACGATGCGCTCATGGCGCCCGAGGAGGTCGGCTACGACCTCACGGACTTCGTCGGCGTTCCGGGCCACACGCGATTCGGCGATGCGCACGCGCTCGCGAACCATGTCTTTGGCGCGCCCTTTGTCGAACGCGGCCGCACTGGCTTCGGCGCCGGACCCGGTGAACGGGATCCCACGCCGTTCGAGCATGCCCTGGACGGTGCCATCCTCGCCGGTCCCGCCATGCAGAGCGAGCAGGAAGAGGGGGTCTTCGACGGGGAGGGTATCCAGAGCCTGCTCCAGATCAGGCCAGAGCGCCGGCCGCGAGGGGACAAAGTCGAGCTCGAACGGGCGCTGATGCGCCAGCACTTCGTCGACCGCAACATCATGCACAGCACCCGCGGGCGCCCAGAACCAGGCCAGCGACCCCGGCAACGCCCGAAGGATGTTCTGCGCCGAAGCAACGGATACATGGCGCTCATCCGAGGAGCCGCCAAAAAGGACAATCGTGGTCATGCCCGCGCCTTGTGCAAGCAGGCTGCCGTCTGTGTTCGACAGGGATGACGGACGAGGGAGCCTCCGGCGGGCGGGCGGCTGCCCGCACAGCTTTGGTTGGCCCAGCCTCAGCCAACAGTGTCGTTAGTAAGAAAGGTTGCCTGAGGCTGGGCCAACCCAGCTGTGCGGGCAGCCGCCCGCCCGCCGGAGGCCCCCCGGTCCGTCATCCCCGTCGACCTCAGTAGCGCTGCCCGCACTCGGGGCAGAACTTGCCGCCTTGCGTTTTCGCGCCGCAGTCCGGGCAGACCGCGCCGGAGACCTGCTTCACGTCGCGCGACTTCGTCCAGTCCACCGTGCGCGCCTTCTCCTGGATCTGCTCGCGGGCCGCTTCCGCCTGGGCGGCAGCCATCTCCTCGTCCATGTCCGGCGCGCAGCCCTCGCAGAGGCCCGCCTTCTTGTTCCAGCAGATCGGACCGCAGACCCAGTTCCCGCAGCGCGTGCACTGCTTGAACGTCGGCGAGATCTCCTCCACCGCTTCCTTGAGGGCCGAATCGTGCGCCGTCCCGCCCACCGCGCGCTGCACCTCGTAGGCGCTGTCTGCCACGCGGCCGAACACACCGCCCAGCAGACCGCCGGCCACGCGTGCGGCCGAGCCCAGCATGCCGATCTTCGACGTCTTGAAGCTCGACATGTAGCCGTTGCTGCACTTCTCGCAATAGAACTTGAACTGGTACCCGCGGTCGGTCGACAGATCTTCGTAATTGCCCGTGAAGGGGATGGCGGTCATTTTGGGTTCCTCGGATCTCGGATGTGCCCGCGATTATCATCCGCGCGGCATGGGCAGGCAACACGTGGCGGCCGGGATTCTCTTTCTCCTGCTGACCCTGACGCTGACGTGGCCGCTCGCGCGGAACCTCGACCGGGCCGTGGCCGATCCCGGCGACCCCTACATCAATACCTGGATCCTCGACTGGGACTGGTGGGCCACCTTCCACCAGCCGCTGGCGTTGTACCAGGCCAACGCCTTCCACCCCGCGCAGGATTCGCTGGCGTTCAGCGAGAACCTCTACGGCGTGGCCGTGCTGCTCTTCCCCTTGCGCGCCGTGGGTGTGGGACCGGTGGCCGCCTACAACGTGGCCATGCTCCTCGGCTTCGCCTTCAGCGGCTTCGCCGCCTATCTCCTCGGCCGGCGGCTGACGGCTTCATGGATCGCCGGCATGGCCGCGGGCGTGTTCTACGCCTTCGTGCCCTTCCGCTTCGTCCATCTCTCGCACGTCCAGCACGTGTGGGGCGGCTGGCTGCCGCTGCTCCTGCTGGCGCTCCTGGCCTACGTCGATGAGCCGGACCGCAAGCGCGCGGCTCTGTTCGCGGCGGTGTTCGTGATGAACGGGCTGACCAACATCCACTACTTTTTCTTCGGCTCGCTGGCCGTGGCGCTGACGTTCGCGCTGCTCCGCGCCACCAGTTCCTCGGAGTTCCTCGGGTTCCTCGGAGTTCCTCGGGGACAGTCTGCCGAAGCCGAGGAACTCCGAGGAACTCCGAGGCACCCGAGGAACTGGTTCCCAGGTCCACTCGCCATCGCCACGGCCCTGGCGCTGCTGGTACTCGCTCCCTTCCTCTATCCCTACGCGGTGGTGGCCAAGCTCTACGGGATGCAGCGGTCGTACGAGGAGGTGCTGCGCTTCTCCGCGATCCCCTCGGACTGGCTGCGCACGGGCGAGCAATCCGCCGTCTACAGCTGGCTCGCGGACGGCCACACCGATCCGGAGCGCTGGCTCTTTCCGGGCGCGCTGGTACTCGTCCTGGCGGCGATCGGCCTCTTCTACGCCACGCGCCGCGAGCGGGCCATCGCCTTGCTCTGGATCGTCCTCGGGTTCGCCGGCTCGCTCGGCCTCCACTTCGAGCTGCATCGCTTTCTCTTCGGAGGCGTGCCCGGCTTCCGGGCCATTCGCTCCCCGGCGCGATGGGCGGTCATCACGTATGTCGGCCTGGCCATCCTGACGGCGTTTGCCACGGCGGCGCTGGCAAGGCGGGCCCGCTGGGCGGCGCTGCTCGTGCCGCTGCTGTTCGCCCTCGAACTGCGCCCGGCGCACATGCGCTGGTGGATGATGGATCCGAAGCCGCCGGAGGTTTACACCTGGCTGGCCGCACAGCCGCGCGGCACGGCGGTTATGGAGCTGCCCATCGATGCCGGCACGACCGAGTACGGCTACATGTACCGCGCCACCGCGCACCACCAGCCGATCGTGAACGGCGTCTCCGGCTTCGCCCCGCCGGAGCGGGTGGCCCTGTCGGTGATGGCCAACGCCAAGCCCATCCCGGACGACTTCGTGGACCGCCTCCGTGCCGACGGCGTGCAGTACGTGATCGTCCACGCCGACCAGATGGCCGAGCGTACCGCGCCCTTCCAGGCGTGGCTGCAGCGCGAGATCCCACGGGGCCGCGTGGCCTTCGTCCGCCGCTTCGACGGAGGCGTCTTCGGCGACTGGGTCTTCCGTATCAGTTCATCCCGAGCAGAGCGAGGGATGAACTTTGTCCCGGAGATCGCCAAGGCCGCCTACAACCGGCGCACCTTCGGCCATCTCGACTCTCCCTCCTACGGCTTCGTGTACCGCGGCGATGCGGTGCTCTCCGGCTACGCGCTCTCGCCCTACGGCATCGCCAGGGTCGACTTCCTGCTCGACAACCGCAGCGTACGCGTCCCCGCGAAGCTGATCGAAGACGTCACCATCACCCGCCTCTTCCCCTGGTACCCCGTCCCCCATCCCCGTTTCGCCGCCTGGTTCAACCGCCGTCCTGACGGCGTGCCGAGGAAGACCGACGTGGTGGTCGAGATCACCGACGGCCGCGGCGAGGTGACCGCCCTCCCCAGCGGCTGGTTCACGTGGAACTGAGGGAGTTGGTTATGATCGGCCCATTCCAAACGGAGGATTTCGAAT
>JAXDJK010000385.1:0-4573 GCA_034665665.1 Acidobacteriota bacterium | reverse complement strand
CCTTTCATTCAACATTCAACATTGAGCATTCAACATTCACCATTCCCGCCGGGAGGCCCCGGCGACGCTCTCACGCCGCCGCAACTACTCCGTCGTCGCCGGCCCCATCGCGTTCGCCCGCGTCTCCGGCTCGCTGACATTCGACAGCCCCGAATCCAGCGCGAGGCCTTCCTTGGCGGCGAAGTCGGCCAAGGCCTGGTCGGCGAGGGCTTTCTGCTCTTCGTCTTTGATCGCGAAATCGGTGGTGTTCAGGGAGTCGCGGGCCACGCGGGCGCGGCCGGAGGCCTGTTCGCGCTCTTCTTCCACCATCTTGTGCAGGCGGTCGAGCGTGTCGCCGGAGCCGCCGATCGAGGAGATCATCCCGGACGCCATCTCCGTCAGCTCGGCCGTGGCCTTCTTGATCTTCAGGTCGTCCAGCGACGACTTGAGCTGCTCGAGCTTCGTCTGCGCCGCGCGGACCGACACATCGCGGGCCTTGATCAGCTCCTTGTACGTCGTCTCCGCCTGGGCCAGCTGGGTGCGATTCTCCGTCAGCTCGCGCTGCACGGTCTGCAGGCGCAGCGCGAACTGCGCCGCCGCGTCGCGATTGCCCGCGCGGAGGTTGGCCGCCGCCTTGGCCCGCATCTCCCGCTCTTCCTGCTCCAGCTTCCGGATCTGCGTCATGAGGCGCTCGCACAGCCCCGCGTGGGCCGCCAGCCCCTCGTTGTAATTGGCGATCTGCTTGCGCAGGTTTTCTTTCTCCACGTCCAGCAGGGCCTCGGGATTCCGGCGCTCCAGGCCACCGACGAACAAGCCGAAGAATCCGCGAATGAGGTTGCCGATGCGTCTGAACATGCAATGCTCCTTCTCTGTCGGCGAGAGTGTATCGCGCGCCGTGCCAACGCATGCGGAGGGCGACGCCGAGCGCTGCAACTCGCTGCTTGACAGCACAGCACGGCGACCCTACACTCCGGCCATTCAACTCAAAAACCGACCGGTCGGCCGGTAAACCGGAGGAAAGATGATCCGCCGTTGGCTTTCGCTGCTCGTCGTGCTGTTCGCCCTGGCCGTGCCTGCTTTTGCTCAGATCGATAAAGGCTCGATCGAAGCGGTCGCTCTCGACCAGACCAGGGCCCCGCTGCCCGGCGTGACGGTGACCGTCACCCGGCCGGAAGTGGGGTTCTCCACCGTGGCCGTGACCGATTCGTCGGGCTCGGTCCGCTTTCCGGCACTCACGCCGGGTGATTACCAGGTCGCGTTCGCGCTGGAAGGCTTTGCGCCAATCTCGGCGCAGCGGGTCGTCCTGCGCGTCGGACAGGAAGCCAAGGTCAGCGTGGCCATGCAGGCGTCGGCGAGCGAGACGATCACCGTCAGCGCCGAGGCGCCGATCGTGGATGTCCACAAAACCGACTCCTCGACCAACATCGTGCCGGAACAGATCGAAGACCTGCCGGTCCAGGACCGCAACTTCGAGACCCTGGCCTTCATCGCCCCGGGCGTGCAGCGTGAACGGGGCGGCTTCCGCTTCATCACAGGCGGTCCGGTGGTCGGCGCGGGCGGCAACGCTTCGCAGACGACGATCTTCGTGAACGGCGTCGACATGACCGACCAGGTGAACGGCCTCTCGCGGGCCCGCTTCAGCCAGGACGCGGTGCGCGAGTTCCGCGTGATCACGAACCGGTTCGACTCGGAGATCGGCGGCTCAGCGGGCGGTGCGCTCTCCATCGTCACCAAGTCCGGTACGAATGCCACCACCGGCAGCGTGTTCGGCTTCTTCCGCGACAGCGCGCTGCGCTCGCAGGGTGCGCTCGAGCTGAAGAAGAACGACGATTACTCGCGCCGCCAGATCGGCTTCACCATCGGCGGTCCGGTCCTGCGCGACCGGCTGTTCTACTTCGGTTCGGTCGAGCAGATCAATGAAGACACCGTGACCCTCTTCCGTCCGGGCGGGGCGTTCGCCAGCCAGGCCGCGGACGTGCCGCAGCCGTTCGATCAGACGCTGCTCTTCGGCAGTCTCGACCTGAACCTCGGCGCGACGGCCAGCGGCGGCTTCAAGGCCGTCTACGAAAAGTACGACCTCGAGAACTTCCGCGTCACCGGCGTCGTCGCCCCGGAAGCGGGCCAGACGCTGGAGCGCCGCAACTGGAACGGCACGTTCGAGCACAACTGGACCGTCTCGCCGTCGTCGGTGAACGAAGCGCGGGTCCAGTACGGCGCGCGGCGCTTCTTCGAGCCGTCGAATACCAATGGCGTCGGCGAGTGGTTCTCCAGCGGCAACACACTGCAGACCGGCTCGAACATCCTCGGCGATCTCCTCGGCGACGGTTCGACCTGGGAGCTGCGCGATACCTTCCACCAGCACCTCACCACCGGCCGCAGCTCGCACGACCTGAAGGCCGGCCTCTCGCTGCAGCACGTCGATGAGCGCTTCCGCCTCGACACGTATCAGGAAGGTCTCTTCATCTACCTGACGGACAACCGCACCCTGCCGCTGGCCTACGCGTACGGCGTCGGCTCCGCGGACGTCGAGAGCGACACCGACATCTTCGGCGCATTCGTCGAAGATTCCTGGCGGCCGACCACCAAACTGCTGGTGAACCTCGGCGTGCGCTACGACCTCGACACCAACGGCAACAACGAAGGCTTCAGGCACGCGCTCATCCCGGAGCCGCGCGAGCGCGACACCAACAACATCCAACCGCGCTTCTCCTTCAGCTACGACATCAAGGGCGACGGCACGAACGTCGTCCGCGGCGGCGCTGGCCGCTTCACGGGCCGCATGCTGCTCGTGCCGGCGCTGACCGAGCTCCAGCAGAACGGCGAGACCGGCCGCGTGACGTTCACGCGCATCAACGGCGCCCTGCTCGGCTTCCCGGCGCTGGCGCTCGACCCGAACAACCCGCGCAACACCGGCATCGTCTCCAAGCCGGCCATCGCCCTGCTCGCGCCGGACTATCACGCGCCGGAGTCGACCCAGGCCTCCGTCGGCTACACGATGAAGCTCGGCACCTCCCGCCTCTATCTCGACACCGAAGCCGTTTACGTCGAGGGCAAGGAAGAGATCATCATCCGCGACATCAACTGGAACGGCAACGCCACGCGCACGCGCCCGTTCACGGCCTTCGACCAGGTCAACATGTACACCAACGAGGGCCACTCGAAGTACCAGGCCCTCGTGCTCAGCCTCAACGGCAACATCCGGCAGAACGACCTGATCACCGCGTCGGTCACGTTCGCGGACAAGAAGAACATCAGCGACGACTTCAGCCCCGACTTCCCGACCGGCTATCCGAACGATCCGGCCGACATCGAAGCGGAGTACGGTCCGGCGCGCGGCGACGAGCGCTATCACATCGTCCTTTCCGGCGTGCTTCATGCGCCGTGGGGCCTCACCGTCGCCCCGATTCTCGAGTACGGTTCCGGCCAGCCGTGGACCGAGCGCCTCGGCTACGACTTCAACGGCGACGGCAAGAACTCCGACCGTCCGGCCGGCGTGGGCCGCAACGAGCAGGACGGGCCGAAGTTCCAGCAGATGTCGCTGCGCCTGACCAAGGGCTTCGGCTTCCCGGGTCACGGCTCGTTCGATGTGGTCGCTGAGGTCTTCAACCTCACGGACGCCACCAACTACAACGTCCAGTCGGTCAACAGCGGCCGGTTCCTGAGCGGCCCCACGGCGGCCAACCCGGCCCTGCCGAAGGTGGTCAATCCGCGCTTCGGCCAGTTCAACGACACGCTCCGTCCGCGCGAGTTCCAGCTCGGTCTGCGGTGGAACTTCTAACGTGAAACTGAACCTCGAGAACAAAGTCGTCGTCGTTACGGGAGGCGCGGCCGGCATCGGCCGCGCCACCGTCGAAGCCTTCGAGCGCGAAGGGGCGAAGGTGGTCTCCTGGGATGTCACCAGCGATCCGAAAGTCGACGTGACCAACGGTCCGTCCGTCGAAGCGGCGACGGCGAAGGTCATCGAGCAGTACGGCCGCATCGACGTGCTGGTGAACAACGCCGGCATCGTCCGCGATGCGCAGATGATCAAGTGGAAGGACGGCGCGGTCGTCTCGCAGATGGATGACGCCACCTTCGACGCGGTCATCAACGTCAACCTCAAAGGTGTCTTCGTCTGCACCCGCGCCGTCACGCCGCACATGATCAAGAGCGGCAGCGGCGTAGTGCTGAACGCCTCGTCCATCGTCGGCCTGTACGGCAACTTCGGCCAGACCAACTACGCCGCCACGAAGGCCGGCGTGATCAGCTTCACCAAGACCTGGGCCCGCGAGCTGGGCCGCTACAACATCCGCGTCAACTGCGTCGCCCCCGGCTTCATCGCCACGGAGATGGTCAAAGCCATGCCGCAGAAGGTCCTCGACGGCATGGCCGCCCGGACCCCGCTCGGCAAGATGGGCGAGCCCGAAGACATCGCTAACGCCTACGTCTGGCTCGCCAGCGACGCCGCCAAATTCGTCCACGGCACGGTGCTGAGCGTGGACGGCGGGCTGGTGATGGGAACTTGAATCGGTTGGCGGTTGTCAGTTGGCGGTTGGCGGTTTTCTCGGCCGCCTCTCCCGCCAACCGCCAACCGCCAACCGCCAACCGCCAACTA